>CAKZJK010000401.1 GCA_936942565.1 uncultured Caulobacter sp.
AGCGCCAGCCGCGCCTCCAGCGGACCGCTGGCCTTCATTCGCGCGAGGTCGGGATACGGCAGATCCGCCGACAGCTTGGCCGACGCGCCAGCGAGATCCGCGTCCCTAGCCTCCAGGCTGTCGATCGCCAGGGACACCTCGACCGTCAGGCGATCGCCGCGCTTGCGGGCCGAGACGGTCGCGCCCTTGGCGGTCAGGGCCAGGTCGGGCACGGCATAGCGCAAGGGCGCGAGACGACCGTCCAGTCGCAGCAGTTGGCCATCGTCCAGGCTGGCGTCGCCGGTCAGGCGGACGCGGCCCCCGGGCGTCAAAAGATCCAGCCGGGCGTCCTCGACCAGGATCGCCGGGCCCGGGACATTGGGATTCCTGGGCGACTTCAGGGCTTCGTCGATCAGCGGCTGCAGGGCGCCAAAGCGCACTTGGCCCTTTTCGTCGACGCTGGCCACGACGCGGGGGCCCACAAGGCGAACGGCCTTGGTCTGGATCCCGAACCGCTGGCCGGTCCACGGCGCGGCCAGGTCGTAGGCGACCTCCAGCCGATCGGCGGCGAAGACCGGGTTGTCGCGCGCTCCCAGACGGACGCGGCCGGAGAAGCCGGTGGCGTCCAGCTCCTCGATCTCGACGGCGGCCTGGATCCCGTGCTCGCGCAGCCAGCCCTCCGCCAGATCCTGGCTGATCTCGCGCCGGCCCGACCAGACCACGAGGCCGGTGGCGATGAACGCCAGCATCGACAGCGAGACGGCCTCGAGGCCGAGATCGACCAGCCGCTCGCGCCGCCCCGCCCGGCGGAGCGTCTTTTTCTCGGCGTTGTCGGTGGAGGGTTCGGCCATCAGATCCCGAAGTCTGGTCCTTAAGAAGCCCCCCGGCTCAGCTTTGGATCCCTACTTCGAAAAGCCGAGCACGTCTTGCATGTCATAGAGACCCGGCGCCCTGCCCCTTGTCCAGGCCGCCGCGGCCACGGCGCCCCGGGCGAACAGGCCCCGGTCGATGGCCGAGTGCGCGAGGGTCAGGGTCTCGGACTCGCCAGCGAAGATCACGCTGTGCTCGCCGACGATGCCGCCGCCGCGCACGACCGAGAAGCCGATCGCGCCCTCCTGGCGGGGGCCGGTGACGCCGTCGCGGGCGCGGTCGGCGACTTGCCCAAGGCCGACGCCACGCCCTTCGGCGGCCGCCTCGCCCAGCATCAGGGCCGTGCCCGACGGAGCGTCGACCTTGCGCTTGTGGTGGGCCTCGAAGACCTCGATGTCCCAGTCGGACGCCGGCAGGGCGGCGGCGGCCTGGCGCACCAGGCCCATCAGCATGTTGACGCCCAACGAATAGTTGCCCGAACGAACGATGACGATCTTCTGGGCGGCCGCCTCGATGCGGGCCAGCTGCTCGGGCGAGAAGCCGGTCGAACCGATGACCAGGGCGGGCGCGTGGGCGTGGTGGACGGCGCGGGCGGCGGCGGCTTCGGCCAGCAGGGCCGAGGCCTCGGGCAGGGTGAAGTCGATCACCGCGTCGGCCGCGGCCAAGGCCGCGTCGGCGCCGACCAGCAGCTCGCCTTGCGCGTCGGGACGATCGAAGCGCGCGGCCAGCACCACGTCGTGTCGGCCCTCCAGCGTCTGGATCACGGCCTGGCCCATGCGGCCGAGGGCGCCGGCGACGGCGATCTTCACGGGCTGGGACAAAGGCTTTCCTCTCTCGACGACGCCCTGCTGATCGCCCATCCGCCCCCCGAAGGTCAACCTCGCGCCGGGTGACGGAAGGTCAAGGAGCTTGACGCAACGCCAATTCCAACAAGCGTTTGCTGGACTTTTCGCTGTCTTGACCGGTTGTGACGCCGGTCCACGGTCGCTACGCTGAAAGCGCATAAGGACGCGTTCGCATCGATCGGCGCGTCCCTTCATCGACTTGGGCAGCAGGAATGGGAAACGCCGGATGAGCGACTCGGAACGCAAGACCTTCACGGACGCGGAGGCCTTGGCCTTCCATCGCCACCCCACGCCCGGGAAGATCGCCATCGTGCCGACCAAGCCGATGGCTACCCAGCGCGACCTGTCCCTGGCCTATTCGCCAGGCGTCGCCGTCCCCGTTCACGCCATCGCCGCCGATCCCGACATGGCCTACGAGTACACCTCCAAGGGCAACCTGGTGGCGGTGATCTCGAACGGCACCGCCATCCTGGGCCTCGGCGACCTGGGGGCGCTGGCCTCCAAGCCGGTCATGGAGGGCAAGAGCGTCCTCTTCAAGCGCTTCGGCGACGTCGACTCGATCGACATCGAGGTCAGCTCCAAGGACCCCGACGAGATCATCACGGTGGTCAAGAACATCGGGGTCACCTTCGGCGGCATCAATCTGGAGGACATCAAGAGCCCCGAGTGCTTCCGCATCGAGACCGAGCTGCAGGAGCTGCTCGATATCCCGGTGTTCCACGATGACCAGCACGGCACGGCGATCATCTGCGCCGCCGGCCTGATCAACGCCTGCCACATCACCGGCAAGAAGATCGAGGACGTGAAGGTCGTGCTGAACGGCCCCGGCGCGGCGGGCATCGCCTCGCTGGAGCTGATCAAGGCTATGGGCGTGCGGCCCGAGAACTGCATCGCCGTCGACTCCAAGGGCGTGCTCTACCAGGGCCGCACCGAGGGCATGAACCAGTGGAAGAGCGCCCACGCGGTCAAGACCGACAAGCGCACCCTGGCCGAGGCCGTCGAGGGCGCGGACGTCCTGCTGGGCCTTTCGGCCAAGGGCGCGTTCACGCCCGAGATGATCGCCTCGATGGCCCCGAACCCGGTCATCTTCGCCATGGCCAACCCCGATCCGGAGATCACCCCGGAAGAGGTCAAGCGGGTCCGCAAGGACGCGATCATGGGCACGGGCCGGAGTGACTATCCCAACCAGGTCAACAACGTCCTGGGCTTCCCCTACATCTTCCGCGGGGCGCTCGACGTGCGGGCCCGCCGCGTGAACCACGAGATGAAGCTGGCCTGCGCCCAGGCGCTGGCCATGCTGGCGCGCGAGGACGTGCCGGACGAGGTCGCCGCCGCCTATCATGGCCGCCAGCTGAAGTTCGGTCCGGACTACATCATCCCCTCGGCCTTCGACCCGCGCCTGATCTGGTACGTGCCGCCGTTCGTGGCTCAGGCGGCCATGGACACGGGCGTGGCCCGCAAGCCGATCGCCGACATGGACGCCTACCGCGCGGGCCTGGCCCAGCGCCTGGACCCCACCGCCGGCTTCCTGCAGAAGATCTCGGGCTCGGTGCTGGCCAATCCCAAGCGCATCGTGTTCGCCGAAGGTGAAGACCCCAGCGTCATCCGCGCCGCCTACGCCTTCCAGACCGGCGGCTACGGCAAGGCCAT
>CAKZJK010000402.1 GCA_936942565.1 uncultured Caulobacter sp.
CAGGGATCGGCGGGCCTGCGGGCCGTCGCGAGCATCGCGGCCAATGATACTGGGCTCGGCGACATGGTCGCGGAAGCCTTCGAGCGCGCCGGAACGCACGGCATCGTCGCGGTCGAATATGGCAACACCGTCCAGACGGTTCTGGAAGTCGTCGAAGGCATGGCGTTCGAACGCGGCTATCTCTCGCATCACATGGTGACGGATGTGGAGCGCATGCAGGTCGTTCTCGACAATCCGTTCATTCTGATGACCGACCACAAGATCCAGAGCGGCGAGCAGCTCGCCGGCGTGATCTCGCTGGTGGAAAGGAGCGGCCGGCCGCTGTTGATCATCGCGGAGGAAGTCGCGCCCGTCGTGATCATGCAGCTGCTGGCGCGCCGCGAGAAGAGCAACTTCAAGGTCGCCGCGATCCATCCGCCGGAGTTCGGCCATTGGCGCAAGGCGATGCTGGAGGATATCGCCATCACCACGGGCGGGCGTGTGATCTCGGTCGATCTTGGCGGCCGGCTGGAAAAGGCCGAGCTGCAGGATCTCGGTGCCGCCCGTCAGGTCCGGATCTCCGCGTCCAAGACCTTGATCACCGCGGGCGCCGGCGATCCGGCCAAGATTGCTGCGCGCCGCGAGCAGGTGATGCGGCAGTATGATGCGGCGCCTGAGAACATCGAGCGCGACAAGTTTCAGGAGCGCATCGCCAAGCTCTCCGGCGGCACGGCGATGATCCTGGCGGGAGGCGCGACGCCCGTCGAACAGAAGCGCCGGACTCAGCTGATCGAGGACGCGATCAACGCGACGCGGGCCGCGATCGAGGAAGGCATCGTTCCAGGTGGCGGCTTCGCGCTGGTGAAGGCGGCGCCGAAGCTCGACGACCTGATCAGCGGCCTGGATGGCAGCGTGAGGCAGGGCGCGGAGCTGCTGCAGCGTGCGCTGAGCCGTCCGCTGTTTCATATCGCGGCGAATGCCGGGCTCGATGCCGAGGCGGAGGTCAAGAAGGTCGCCAAGGGCGCCAACGGTCACGGTCTCGACGCGCGCAACGGCGCGTCGGTCGATCTCGTCAAGGCCGGCATCGTCGATCCCGCTCATCAGATCCAGGTCGGCGCGCTGTTCAAGCCCCGGGGCGCCATGCTGGGCGCCGCGCAGGGCGAAGGCTCCGGCGTCGTGCTGCAGGCCCGCAAGCCCGCGACCCTGGTGGTCCGCGGCGTGGACGGCCAGGTCTATTTCGCCCGCGCCCTGACGGCCGGCGACGCCTATCGCGCGCCCCGCACGCCGGGCCTGATCGCCGACGTCTCGGACCCGATGGTGTTCGAGGTCTATTACGGCGGCGCCCTGGTCAGCCACCTGCCGTCCGCCTCGACCGCGCTGGGCAAGCTGGTCCCGGCCCCGAAGGTCGCTCCGGCTCCGGCGGCGCCGGCGGCGCAGGCCCCGGTCGCGACGCCTCCTCAGTAAGCTCGAAATTGGGTCGTCATCCCGCGCTTTATGCGCGGGACCCATTTGTCCGCCGCACGCGCGGCGCGGAGCGAGCCTCCCACGCGGAAGCTGGACCATGGGTCCCGCGAACACGTCGCGGGATGACGGGTTATTTGGAAGGCTCGGGTTGCCCCTTCTATCGCGCCCCGAGACCCTCTAAATTACCGCCATGTCCGCAGACCACACGTCCGTCCGTCCCTGGCGCCAGATCACGCGTCGGCCCTCGCGCAAGATCCGCGTGGGTTCCGTCGAGGTGGGCGGCGACGCGCCGATCTCGGTGCAGTCGATGACCAACACCCTGACCAGCGACGCCGCCGCGACGCTGGAGCAGATCCGCCAGCTGGAGGAGGCCGGCGCCGATATCGTCCGCGTCAGCTGCCCCGACGTCGAGAGCACGGCCGCCTTCAAGACCATCGCCCGCGAGGCCAAGGTCCCGCTCGTGGCCGACATCCACTTCCACTACAAGCGCGGCATCGAGGCGGCGGAGGCCGGCGCGGCCTGCCTGCGGATCAACCCAGGCAACATCGGCAGCGCCGACCGCGTGCGCGACGTGATCCAGGCCGCCCGCGACCACGGCTGCTCGATGCGGATCGGCGTCAACGCCGGCTCGCTGGAGCGCGAGCTGCTGGAGAAGTACGGCGAGCCGTGCCCCGAGGCGATGGTCGAGAGCGCCCTCAACCACGCCCGCATCCTGCAGGACCACGACTTCCACGAGTTCAAGATCTCGGTGAAGGCGTCCGACCCGTTCATGACCGTGGCCGCCTACTACCAGCTGGCCGAGGCCATCGACTGCCCGCTGCACCTGGGCGTCACCGAGGCGGGCGCGACGCGCACGGGGACGGTGAAGTCCTCGATCGGCATCGGCTCGATGCTGTGGGCCGGCATCGGCGACACAATTCGTGTTTCCCTTGCCGCGGATCCTGTCGAAGAGATCAAGGTCGGCTTCGATATCCTCAAGTCGTTGGGCCTGCGCCATCGCGGCGTCAACATCATCGCCTGCCCGTCGTGCGCGCGGCAGGGCTTCAACGTCATCAAGACGGTCGAGGCCCTGGAAGAGCGCCTGGCCCACATCGCCACGCCGATGTCGCTGTCGATCATCGGCTGCGTCGTCAACGGACCCGGCGAGGCCCTGATGACCGACATCGGCTTCACCGGCGGCGGCGCGGGGGCGGGCATGGTCTACATGGCCGGCAAGCCGGATCACAAACAATCCAACGAGGGGATGATCGATCACATCGTCGAACTCGTTGAGAAAAAGGCCGCCGAGATCCAGGCGGCCAAGACGGCCGGAGCCCTGGCCGCGGAATAGGGAGAGCGCGATGCGTTCGGCGTCGATAGGCTTGGCGGTGGTTGTGGTTCTGGCGGCGGCGTCCGGCGCGGTCGCCGCGCCGAAGGAAGCTCCCGAGGTCAAGCTGGCGCGGATGTTGGACGGTCGTACGGCCGGCAAGCCGGTCGACTGCATCAACGCGCGCAACACCGACTCCATCGAGATCATCGACGGCGCGGCGATCGTCTATCGCACGAAAAATGGCGTGCTGTACGTGAACCGCCCGTCGATCGGCGCCGACAGCCTGCGCCGTGACCAGATCCTGGTGACCAAGATGACCGGGGGGCAGCTCTGCCGCATGGACATGGTCACGTTGGTGGACCAGGGCTCTCGCTTCGAGACGGGGGCCATCAGCCTCGGCGCGTTCACGCCCTACGCCAAGCCGCGCCCCTAGCACCCGCCCGTCGCCTAACCCAGAGCCGCCATCAGCGCCGGATCGACGCCGGCGGCGATCGTCTCGCGCCGGCGCGGAACCAGCACGTCCGGGGCGATCCCCGCGTCCGGCTCCTGGGTCCTGGGAAAGTACCCGATCAGCGGCAGGTCGACCTCGATCCCCGTGCGCGGCAGGCGCAGGAAGTAGAACGCCCCGCCGTTGATGCCGCGCCGGTTGCCGCCGGTCGGTTCGCCATAAAGCCGCGCCAACTTCTCGCGCCGCGCCAGCTGGGCGAAGAGGAAGGTCGCCGAGCTGTTTTGAGGGCCGATCAGCACGCGGACCTCGCCCCGGTAGCGCGGCCCCTTGGGCTGGATCACGGCGCCTTCGCTAGCGCGGCGGGCGAGCGTGAAGAAGCGGTCGTCGTAGGGCTGGGCGTCGTCGCCCCAGTCGTCGAACGCGCGGTCCCAGGTGTCGAGATGGGGCCTCAGGCCGTCCGGGATCTTCCGATAGCGGACGAGCCGCTGCATGTCGTTCTGGCGCACCGGCGCTTCGATCAGGCGCGCGATAATGGCGTCGCCGCAGTCGAGGCCGCCTTCGTTGCCCCGGAGGTCGATCACGAGGCGCGCCACGTTCTCGGCGACCAGTTCGTCCATCCGCGCGTCCAGCCAGGCCCGCCAGTCCCAGGCCGAGCCATACAAGGCCCAGCCGGGCATGGTCAGGATCGCGGCGTCCTTTTCGCGCCGCATCGTCCAGGCGGGCGTGTCGTGAGCCTTGTCGATCTGCGGCGGTCGCTGGGCGCGGCGCTGGGTCAGGGTCATGGCCGGGGCCAGCAGCCGTCGGCGGCGACCGTCCTTCCCCTCGATGACCAAGTCGTGGCGCGACCGGGCGCCGAAGATCAGCGGGTAGAAGACATCGAAGGTCTCGAAGGCGTCGTCGCCTCCGACCGACATCAGCTGGCGGCGCTTGGCGTCGTTGCCGCCGTCGGCGCGGGCCACGGTCATCAGGGCCGCCAGCACCTGGCCGACCGGCGCGCCGTTCAGGCTGATGACCTCGTCGCCCGGCGAGACGCCCAGGCCCAGCGGATCGCCGGTGACGATCATGCGCGAGCCCAGCCAGACGAACCGCAGTGGCACGCGGTCGGGACCCTCGAACAGCGCCCGGGCCACCGGCGCGCGCTGATTGTAGAAGTTGGCATAGGTGTGCCCGCAGCGGATCGTGGTCAGGAACCGCGACAGGCGCAGATAGAAGCCCGCCAAGTCGCTGGGGCCCGGCGCGGTCAGGGCCGCGTAGCCCGCCTCCAGCGTGGCCGGATCATTGTAGCGCAGGAGGCCCGGATGCAGCGCGCCATAGGCCTCGCGCAGCAGCGCCACGTCCTCGACGATGGCGTCGCGCGAGAGCGGGGTGTCGCTCTCGATTGGCGGCGAAGCCTGGGCGAACGGCGTCGCGGCGAGGGCGGTCAGCAGGCTTCGGCGGTCGAGCGGCATGGGGGAGACTCTCGGGGATGAGGGCCCACGTCTTCCCGCGACCGGGCCGCGCGATCGTCTCAAAACCCCGCTCTGACCGCGATTTTCAGCTTTTGAGACCTTCCAGCTCTCGCCGCTTGGCCTGAGGCGTCATGCCGAACCGTTCGCGGAACGCCCGGTTGAAGCTGGCCTTCGAGCTGAAGCCCGCCTCCAGCGCCAGGTCCAGGATCGCCCCCGGCGGCGCGGTGGTCAGCCGCGCGGCGACCTCCTCGCAGCGCAGGGCGTTGATAGCGCGCGAGAAGTTCTCGCCCAGGCCCTGGTTGAGGGCGCGCGACAGGTAGCTGGTGTTGGTTCCCAGAAGCCGCGCGGCGCGCTGCAAGCTGAGGTCGACCTCCCGGTGCCAGCCCTCGGCGCGGATCTTCTCGCGCCAGGCCTCTCCCAGCGCCGCCCAGTCACGCTCCTGGGCGGGCGGCTCGGGCGTCAGGTCGCGCAGCGGCGGGAAGGGCAGGGCGGCGTTGCGCCAGCCCTCGACCGCCAGATAGACGGCGATGGCGGCGACGCCGACATAGAGCCCCATCAGGCCCTTGTAGTCGAGCGGCCGGACGAGGTCCCAAAGCGCGTAGACCGTCCAGAAGGCGGCCAGCAGCGCGCCGGCGGCCAGGGCGCGCGTCAGCCAGCGCGCGGCGAAGCGGCTGTCGTCGCTGCGCGCCTGCGCCAGGGCCTCGCGATAGACCGCCAGGCGCCGCCAACTGGCCGTCCCGTAGCCGGCGAAGCTGACGATGAGGGCCAGGGAAAACACGAGGTCGCCGGGCTGCATGGCGATGTCCGCCCAGCGGTTCTTGAGGTCCAGCGGCAGCACGAAGCCGCCCAGCAGCCAGCCGAACTGGACAAGGCCGGGCAGCAGGTGTCGCCAGGCGCGGGGCGGCGTCTCGCCGACGACCAGCGCCTCGACGTACAGCCACAGCAGCGGCGGCCCCAGCAGTGGAACCGCGACCGGCAGGAAGGTCAGCCAGCGCCAACGGTCGTAGAAGCCCGCGAAGCCGATCAGCCACGGCGTGAAGACGCCGACCAGCACGACCAGCAGCAGGGCCAGGTCGCGGTTGGCCGTCCGGTTGGCCAGCTGGCTCCAGAGGCCGACGGCGATCGGCAGGATGACCAGCGCCGCGACGCTCAGCACCGCCGTCCGCCAGCCGAACACCAAGTCGTGCAACACGCGCCCCATCTTCCCCGCTCGATGGGCCAAGCCTAGGGAAGATCGGCGCGCGGATATAGGGGGCGAGGTCCGCGCCAGCGCATTGACAGCGACGCCGGTGCGTGGCGGGCTCCGCCTCCCTCGACGTGTTGGAGAGCTTCGATGACCACCCTGATCCTCGGCGTCATGGGCAGCGATCGCCCCGGCCTCACCCAGGCCCTGGCCCGCGCCGTGCTGTCGGCCGGCGGCAACTGGCTGGAGAGCCATCTCAGCCAGCTGGGCGGTCTCTATGTCGGCTCGGTGCTGGTCGAGCTGGACGCGGGCCAGGAAGAGGCCCTGCGCGCGGCGGTCTCGGCGGTGGACGCCCAGGGGCTGGAGGTGCGGATCGCCCCCACCATCGCGACGCCGAGCGCGACCGGTGAACTTCTTCAGCTGGGCGTCGTCGGCCAGGACCGCCCGGGCATCGTCCACCAGGTCACCGGCGTGCTCAGCGACCTGGGCGCCAATATCGAGAGCTTCGGCTCGCGCCTCAGCATCGAGCCGCATCAGGGCGCGCCGCTGTTCCACCTGGACGCCCGCCTGCGCTTGCCGCCGGGCCTGAGCGCGGGCGCGGTTCAGGACGCGCTGGAAGCCATCTCCGGCGAGATCATGGTCGACATCGCGCTGACCCCGGCGGGGTAGGGGCGTTCGAGAATGTTCGGAGGCGAAGACGGGCTTCGACCCGGTGCGGACGCCGCGCGAAATCCCTCTCTCATGGAGAGAGGGAGGGGCCCACGCCGA
>CAKZJK010000403.1 GCA_936942565.1 uncultured Caulobacter sp.
GCGCCGGCGGCGCGCAGCAGGGCCTCGACCTCGTCCATCAGCCGCAGGTGATCCCAGCCGGGCCGGTACCACTCCAGCAGGGTGAACTCGGGGTTGTGGTGGCGCCCGGCCTCCTCCTGCCGGAACACGCGGGCGATCTGGTAGATCGGTCCGCTGCCGGCGGCGAGCAGGCGCTTCATGGCGAACTCGGGCGAGGTGTGCAGATAGAGCGGCGCGGCCTCGCCGGCGGCGCTCAACGCCTCGGTGGCGAACGCGTGGAGGTGCGCCTCGGCGCCGGGCGAGACCTGCAGCGCGGCCGTCTCGACCTCCTCGAAGCCCTGGGCTTCGAACCAGACGCGGAAGGCCTTGGTGATGCGGTTGCGCGCCAAGAGGAAGGGGCGGCGGTCTTGGTGGACTTCCGTGCGCCACCAGGTCGAGGAAGAGTACGGCAAGGGCTGTAAACCGAAGAGACTGGAGATTTCGGCCCTTTCGCTATAGGAGGGCGCTCACGGATCAATAGCACGAACGCGCCCGCGGCCTCGCGCGCGCTTTCCACCCAAGGACGGTAACTACGTGAAGGTCGCAGCCAGCTCGCTCCGCAAAGGCTCCGTCGTCGACATGGACGGCAAGCTCTATGTCGTCCTGAGCGCCGAGAACATCCACCCCGGCAAGGGCACCCCGGTGACCCAGCTGAACATGCGCCGCATCTCGGACGGCGTGAAGGTTTCGGAACGCTACCGCACGACCGAGCAGGTCGAGCGCGCCTTCGTCGACGATCGCAACCACACCTTCCTGTACCAGGACGGCGAAGGCTTCCACTTCATGAACCCGGAAAGCTACGACCAGCTCGTGGCGACGGAAGAAGTGATCGGCGACGCCGCGCCGTACCTGCAGGAAGGCATGACCGTCATCCTGTCGACCCACAACGACGTGCCGATCGCCATCGACCTGCCGCGTACCGTGGTGCTCGAAATCGTCGACACCGAACCGTCGGTGAAGGGCCAGACCGCCAGCTCGTCCTACAAGCCCGCCGTGCTCAGCAACGGCGTGAAGACGACGGTCCCGCCGTACATCACCTCGGGCACCAAGGTGGTGATCCTGACCGAGGATGGCTCCTACGTGGAACGCGCCAAGGACTAAGCGCTCAAAGCGCTTGAAACGAGAAAGGCCCGGCGGGAGACCGCCGGGCCTTTTTGCTGTCCGGCTCGTCGCGTGACGGGCCTAGAGTCCGATCGCCTCCAATTGCGCCGGGCTCATGGCGTCGAGCTGGGCGGCGGTCAGCTTGTTGATCTGCGCGCGGGACAGGCTGGCGAGCTGGCTGGGCTGGATGGCCGCTATCTGGCTCGCCGTGAAGCCGGGGATCTGGCTGGGCATGATCTGGCCGATCTGGGTGGCGCTGAGCGTCTGGATCGAGGCCGTCGTCAACTGACCGATCTGGGTGGTCGTCAGGGCGCCGAGCTGGGGGCCCGACAGTCTGGCCAGACCGCCAGCGCCCAGCGACGCCAGCTGATCGGCCGTGAAGCCACGAACCTGGGCCGCCGAACTGATCGCTGGACAGCGCGTCGATGGCGGTCAGCGACAAGGCCCCAATCTGGCCGGCCGTCAGGCCCGTGATCTGTGTGCGGCTAAGCTCCGCGACGTCGGTGGCGTTGAGGCCACGCAATTGAACGGGAGTCAGCGCCGAAACCTGGCCGGGCGAAAGAGCCGCGACTTGGGTCGCCGTCAGCGCCGAAATGTCGGCCGCCGAGAAGGTCTCGATCTGCTCGACGCCAAACGCGCTGATCTGGGTGGTAGTGATTTCGCCGATGTCGGTGGCGTTGAACTTCTCGATCTGACTGGCCGTGAGACCGCGGACCTGCGTGGTGGTGAGGCGCGCGAACCGCGTCGCGTCCAGGGCCGAGAGAATTTCGCCGCGTACCGCGCCGATCTGCGCCGCGGAGAGCGCCGCGACCTGGTTGGCGGAGAAGGTTCCAAAACTCGTCGCGTCGAGACCGCCGACCTGTGTCGCCGAAAGGCCCGTCAGCTGGGTGGTTGTCAGACTGGCCAGCCCGGTGGTTCCCAGGGCGGCGAAGGCCGTGGGCGAGAGCGCGCCGATTTGGCTGGCGCTTAACGCCGCGATGTCGGTGCTCGACAGGCTGGCGATCAGCGCGCCCGAGACGCCGCCGATCTGGCTCGGCGTCAACTGGCCGAGTCGCGCGCGCACGACGCTGTCGGGCAAGGCCGCGAGCTGGGTCGTCGTCAGGCCGCCGAACTGGGTCGCGGACAGTCCCGTCAGAGCCGTGGTCGACAGAGAGGTCAGATTGGTCGTCGAGAGCGCCGAGAGTTGCGACGCGGTCAGCCCGGCCACCTGGGTCGGGGAGAGTTCGGCGAAATCGGTGGTCGACAGGGTGGCGATCTGAGTCGAGGTGAGGCTCTGCAACTGAGTGATCGACAGGCGCGCCATCTGCGTCGCGGTGAGCGCCGACAAGGCCGTCGCGCCAAGCGCGGCGAGGAAGCCGCCGCTCAGGCCGCCGACCTGGCTTTCCGACAGCCCAGCGATCTGTTGGCCCGTCAGGCTCGCCGCCTGGCTCGCGCCGAGGCCCGCCATTTGGCTGGAGGTCAGGGCGGCCACCTGGGTCGCTGTCAGGGACGCGAGGCTGTCCGTCGACAACGCGCTGATCTGGACGGAGCTCAACGCGGCCAATTGGCCGCTGGACAGGCCGTTCATCTGGGTTGGACGCAGCGCGGAGATCTGCGACGGCGCCATGGCGCGGATCTGGGGGACGGAGAGCGCGGCGACTTGCGTGACGTTCAGCGCCGCCACGTCCGTCGAGGACAGGCCAGCGATGGGGGTGGGAGCGATCGCGGCGATCTGGGTCGCGCTGAACTCGGCCATGTCCTCGGGCGCCAGGCCGCGGAGCTGCGTGGCGGTCAAGGCGGCGATCTGGCTGGTCGACAGGGCGCCGATGCTCGTGGCGTTCAGCGCCGAGAGCGCGGTGGCAGAAAGTCCAGCGATCTGTGTCGGGGCCAGAAGGGCGAGGCGCTCGGTCTCCAGCGCGGCGACGATCGTCGCCGACAGGCCGGCGATCTGAGTCGAGCGCAGCGCCGTCCACTGAGCGGCGGAAAGCTTCCGCAAATCCTCCGTATCCAAGCCCGCCAGCTGGTCGATCGTGAGCCCTTGCGCCTGGGTGGCGCTCAGGCTCGCCCACTGCGTCGCCGAAAGGTTGGTCATGACCGTGGCCGGCAGCGCGCCAATCTGGGTGGGCGCCAGCGCGCCGATCTGAGTTGCGCTAAGGGCGTCGAACTGCGTGGTCGTCAGGCTTCGCGCCTGGGTGGCGCTCAGGCCGCGCAGCTGTTTCGCGTCCAACCCGGCCAAACCATCGAGGGACAGGCGGGCAAGGTTGGTCGTGGACAGCGCGCCAAGCTGCTGCGCCGTCAGAGCGGTGATCTGCGTCGCGTTCAGCGTCGCGGCCAAGGTGGACGGCAGACGCGCCATTTGGTCCGCCGTCAGGGCGCGCAACTGGGTCTGCCCGAAGGCGGCGATTTGGGAGGAAGAAAGCGCGCCCAGGGCCGTGGTCGACATCTTCGCGACCTGGGTGGCGGCCAAGTCTCCGACCGAGGTGGTGGACATTCGCGGGGCCATCGCGCTGATCTGCGTCCCGTCCAGCAGCGCTATCTGATTGGGCTGCAGTCGCGCGATGTCGGTCTCGCTCAAGGCGCCCAGCTGCGTGGCGGTCAAGCTCCGCAACTGATTGACGTTCAGCCTCGCCATCTGCTCCTGACTAAGCGCCGAGAGCGCCTCGGGCGTCAGGCCGCTGATCTGCGGGCCCGTCAGCCCAGCGATCTCCGTCGCGGTCAGCCTGGCGATATCGGTCGGCGTGAACGCGCGCATCTGCGTCGCGGAGACGCCGCTGAGCTGCCGCGGCGCGAACGGCGCGACCTGGCGCAGAGCGGCGAGCTGGGTTCCCGACAGCGCGCCGACCTGGGCCGCTGACAGCGCCGCCGCGTGCGCCGTCGAGAGGGCCATGATGTCGCTGGTCGACAGCGCCTTCAGCTGAAGGGGCGTCAGCGCCTGGATCTGGCTGGGGGTGAAAGTCGCGAAAGCCTCGTCCGAGAGCGCCGCCAGCCGCTCAGGCGGGAGGTCGCGGATCTGAGAGGCGGTGAACGCCTTGAGCTGGGCGCGGGTGAATTCGTTGAAGTCCTCGCCGTTCAAGGTCTTCAGCTGATCGCCGCGCAGGCGTGCGATTTGGCTGGCGCTGAGGGCGCCGACCTGGGTGGCGTCCAAGGCAGAGAAGGCGGTGGGCGACAAGCCGCCTAGGGTGACCGGATCGATCGCGGCCAGCTGGGTGAGATTTAGCCCGGTGACGGCCGTGACCGACAAGGCCGCCGCGTGGCTGGCGGCGAGGCCCTTCAGCTGGGTTGGCGTCAAGGCCGCTAGGAATTCCGGTCCCGCCCGCCCGAGCTCGGTCGCGGAGATGGCCCGGATCTGGGTCGCGTTGAAGGCCCCCTTGCGATCGCCCAAGGCGGTCAGCTGCGTGGAGGTCAGCGCCGCGATCTGACCCGTGGTGGCGGCGGACCATTGGTCCGGCGAAGTCAGCGCTATGGTTTCGGGCGCGAGGGCGCGGACGGTCGCCGGCGAGAGGGCGGCGAACTGGGTCGGTTTCAGGGCCGCGATCTGGCTGCTCGAAAGACTCGCCACCTGAGTAGGGACCAGCATGCCGATCTGACCGGTGTGCAGGGCGGCAATCTGATCGGGGGTGAACTCCGCCATGTCGCTGGCCGTGAGGCCCCGCACCTGCGCCGAAGTCAGCGCCCGGATCTGAGCCGTGGAGAGGCTTCGAACCTGTTCGCCGTCGAGAGCCGAGATGTTCGCCGCGCGCAGGTTGGTGATCTGGGCCGGGTTCAAGGCCGCGATCTGGCCGCGCGAGAGACCCGCCATCTGCGTGGTGGCCAGCGCGCCGAGCTGGCCGGCGTTCAGGGCGGCGATCTGGTCGGGGGTGAACTCCGCCATGTCGCTGGCCGTGAGGCCCCGCACCTGCGCCGGTGTCAGCGCCCGGATCTGAGCCGCGGAGAGGCTCTGAACCTGTTCGCGGCTGAGAGCCGAAATGTTCGTGGCGCTCAAGCTGGCGATCTGGGTGGTCCGCAGACTATCCAGGTTTTCGACGCTCAACGCTCGGATCTGCGTCTCCGAGAGGGCCGCGACCTGGCCTTGGCTGAGGACCATCAGCTGCGTGCCGCTGAAGGCCAGGACGGGCAGGCGAGGCAGCTGCGCGGCGGTGAGTCCCGCGAGCTGTTTGGCGCCGAACTTCGATAGCTGTTCCGCGCTGAGGGCGGTGATCGCGGTGGTCGAAATCGCCGCGACCTGCGCCGCGGTCAGCTTGGCGAACTCCGATGGGGAGACCGAGGCGAGGGCGGCGCCGCTCAGCGACGCGATCCGTGTGACGGTGAGGCTGGATAGGGCCGACGGATCGGAACTGACAACCGCCATCGTTACTCCTGGCACTTTCGCGGCCCTGGCCGCGACCCACGCGAATCGTTCGACTACTTTAGGTGGAGTTTTATTTAGTTAAAACTGTATTTACGTTTCACGAGAGCGCCTATCGCTCGCTCTTGAGGAAGTCGACGAAGGCGCGCAGGGGCGCGGGCATATGTCTGCGGCTGGCATAGTAGAGATAGGGCCCCGAGAATGGCGGAAGCCAGTCGTCGAGCACCGTCTCCAGTCGCCCCGCGGCGATGGCGTCGGCCACGAAATCCTCGAAGGTCGCCATCAGACCCACGCCCGCCTCGCAGGCCGCCAGCTCCAGGTCGATATTGGTGGAGGTCAGGCGGGCGGCGGGACTCATGCGCACCACCTCGCCATCCTTCTCGAACTCCCAGGCGTAGGACGAGCCGCTGGCGAAGCGATGGCGGATGCAGGCGTGGTCGAGAACGTCGCGCGGATGGCTCGGCCTGCCATGGGCGGCGAGATAGCCGGGAGACGCCACCAGCACGAACCGCTGGGGGCCTGACAGCGGCACGGCGATCATGTCCTTCTCCAGCCGTTCGTCATAGCGGACCCCAGCGTCGAAGCCGGCGGCAAGGACATCGATGAACGAGTCGTCGGCGACCACCTCCACCGATACGCCGGGATGTAGCGCCAGGAACCGAGGCAGCAGACGGGGCATGAAGACCTTGGCCACGACGCCGGGTACGTTCAGGCGCAGCGTGCCCGTCGGGCTGTCGCGGAAAGCGTTGACCTCGTCCAAAGCCAGGGCGACGTCGGCCAGGGCGGGGGAAAGCCGCTCGAGCAACTTCTGGCCGGCCTCGGTCGGCGTGACGCTTCGCGTGGTGCGATTGAGCAGGCGAACGCCCAACCGGCTCTCCAGGCGACGCACCGCCTCGCTGAGCGATGAAGGCGAGACGCCACGCAGGGCGGCGGCGGCGCGGAAGCCGCGCGCGCGGGCCACGGCCGTGAAGGCGTCGAGATCGGCGAAGTCGGCTTGTTGCATTGTGCGATAATCCGAACAGGTCGTGCTTATCTTACTGGATTATCGCACGGATCGCCGAAGCGCATAACCGTCTCCGCAATCAAGGAGACATCAGATGAAAACGCGTCAGCTGGGGGCCACGGGCCCTGTCGTCTCGGCCTT
>CAKZJK010000404.1 GCA_936942565.1 uncultured Caulobacter sp.
ACCGCGCCCGCGATCAGGAACGACAGGATGACGCCCGGGCCGGCCAGGCCCGCGCCGATGCCGGTCAGGGTGTAGATGCCGGTGCCGACGATGGCCCCGACGCCCAGGGCCACCAGATGGGGCCAGCTCAGGGTCTTCTTCAGCTGATGGCTATCCGCGTGTCCCGCGGTGATGGTGTCGATGGCCTTTCGGCGCGTCCAGAAGCTCACTTGGGGTTCCTCCGACTCATGGACGCGACCATGGAGTCGGTTTCGTGCTCCGCCAAGCCTTGATCTCTAGAAGAATATTCTCGTCAGCGCGTAGGCCAGCACCGCGACGGCGACCGTGACCGTTCCCAGCATCACCGCCAGCTTCGGCTTGACCTGCAGCAGGGCTTGCGGGCCCAGCTTGGCCGAGATGGCGCCGACTCCCGCCAACAGCAGGAAACTGGAGCAGGCCGCCAAGGTCGAGACTAGCGCGGGCGGAATCAGGTTCAGGCCCCGCGCCGCGGCCAGGGCCGCGAAACCCAGCACGAAGGCCGGCGGCGCCCGCAAACCAGAAACCCGGCCGCCTTCGGGACTACGGGTCAGCATGATCCCGATCAGCACCACCGCCGGACCCAGCCAGACGATCCGCGCCAGCTTGGCCAGCGCCGCCGTGTTGGCGGTCTCGGGCGAGACCGAGGCGCCGGCTCCAGCGACCTGGGCGACGTCGTGAATGGAGAGACCGAAGAACACGCCGGCCTGGTGGGCGCTCAAGCCCAGGGCGTTGGCCAGCGGCGGATAGGCCAGCATGGCGATCGTCGAGAGCAGGTTCACGCCGACGATGACGAGCGCCGTCGTGCGCTGGTTGGCGGGACTGGCCAGCGCGGCCGAGGCGCCGCAGATCGAGCAGGCGGCGGCCGCGATCAGGGCTTCGGCGAACGGCAAGCCCAGCGCCAGGCCCGCCGCCGCGCCGATCGCCAACCCACCCAGCACGACGACGCCGCTGGCCAGGATGGCGGGACCGCCCAAAGCGGCGAACTCGGCCCAGCTGATCTGCGCGCCCATCATGGCGACGCCCAGGCGCAGGCCCGGCTTGGCGAAGATATCGAGACCGGCGCCAAGCTGACTCTGAAGGCCCAGCGCGCCCAGCATCATGCCCAGGATCACCGCGATCAGCGGCGCGGGGGCGTGCAGGGTCTGGAACAGCAGCTTGGAAAGAACGGCCAGAGCCAAGCCCGCCGCCAGTCCCGGCGCCAGCTTGCTAGCCCCCAGTCGAAGGGCCGCGGCGGTCATCCCCGGACGGTCTCGCCCGTGATGGGGACGGCGGCGAAATGGGCCTCGGCGCGAGCGCAACGGTTGGAGAGCCGCTCGTTCAGCGCGCGCACCGTGCGGCTACCCGTCCGCTCGAAGGCGAACGGCAGAAGACCGTGGACGAGGCAAGCGAGACCCGCGCCGATCAGGGTGAAGCCGAAGCTCCAGGCCACGCCCATGTGCTGGCCATAGCTCTCGCCGACCGAACGGGGGTGACGGGTGAAGGACGCCAGCATCGAAACCTCGCGACTTGCCGAGGCTCTCTAGGATGGCGAGGATTCGGGGAAAGGCATTACTGGATTACGCGGGAAACGCGGCGTAGAGAGAATTTCATTCTCGATCAACGCGGAAGGTGGAGATGATTGATCTCGATCATATCGATCGGCGCCTGTTGGCCATCCTGCAGGAGGACGCCACCGTTCCGATCGCCGAACTCGCAGAGCGGGTCGGCCTGACCCAGACGCCGTGCTGGAAGCGGATCAAGCGCTTGCAGGACGCCGGCGTGATCATCGCCAGGGTCGCCCTTCTGGATCGCGAGGCGCTGGACCTGCCGCTGACCGTCTTCGTCGCCGTCAAGACGGGCCGCCACGACGAGGAGTGGCTGAAACTCTTCGCGGAAGGCGCGAAAGCCCTGCCCGAGGTCGTCGAGTTCTACCGGATGAGCGGCGACGTCGACTATCTGCTGAAGGTCGTGGTCAAGGATATCGCCGCCTACGACCGCTTCTACAAGCGCCTGATCGCCACCGCGCCGCTCAGCGACGTCTCGTCCAGCTTCGCGATGGAGCAGATCAAGTTCACCACCGCCCTTCCCGTCGCGCCGACCTAATCCCTGTCTTGAGCCTGTCACCAACCGCGCTCTACTAGGCGCGATCTTTGACGGAGAGCGACCATGGACGCGACGCGGCGCGGACTTCTGATCGGTGGCGCGGCGCTGGCGCCGGGCCTGGCCTTGGCGGCCGAGACCTCGGTCGATCCGACCGCCCCGCCGGCGATCAAGGCGCATCTGGGCGTCACCGAGAACCCGTTCGGCCCCTCGCCCGCCGCGCGCAAGGCCGCCGCCAAGGCCCTAGCCGAAGCGCCCTACTACGGCTGGGAGCTGGAGCCGCCGCTGGTCAAGCTGATCGCCGAGCGCGACGGCCTCAAGCCCGAACAGGTCGGGCTGTGCAACGGCTCGCTGGAGGCGCTGTCGCTGCTGTCGACCGCCTTTTCGAAGTCCGGCCCGATCGTCTCGCCCCAGCCCAGCTACGCCACGCCCCTGCTCTACGCCCAGCGCCAAGGCGCTAGCCTGGAGTGGGTTCAGCTCAGCGCCGACCAGCAGATCGACCTGCCGGCCCTCGCCGAGCGCGCCAAGGCGGTGAAGGCCGGCTGCGTCTATGTCTGCAATCCCAATAATCCGACCGGCCTGTTGCTCGACGCCGACGCCTTGCGGGCCTTCTGCGTGGAAGTCTCCAAGACCTGCCCGGTGATCGTCGACGAGGCCTATATCGAGATCAGCCCCGACCCGGTTCGCAACTCGATGATGGACCTGGTCCGCGCCGGCCACGACGTGATCGTCGCCCGCACCTTTTCCAAGGTCTACGGCATGGCGGGCCTGCGGATCGGGTTCATCGCCGCCCGCGCCGATCGGGTCCGGGCGCTGAAGAGCCTGATCCCGACGCACAAGGGCCGCCTGGGCCTGGCGGCGGCGGCCGCCTGCTATGGCGACCCGGCCTACCTCGCCGGGGCCAAGGCCTATCTCGAGGGCTGCCGCGAGAAGATCTACGCGATCTGCGAGGCCAATGGTCTGAAGCACCTGCCCTCGTACGGCACCTATGTCTTCGTTGACTGCGGCAGACCGAACCTCGCGTTCCAGAAGACGCTGGCGGTGCTGGGCGTGGAGGTGCGGGTGTTCGATAGTCCGCGCCATCCGACCTGGATCCGCGTCGGCACGGCCAGCCCCGCCGAGCTGGACTATTTCGGGAGCGTGCTTCCCAAGGCCTTGAAGGCCTGAAGCCTATTCCGGCCAGAGGTCCTGGATGTCGCCCTTGCGGTTCAGCATGTGCGTGGCGCGCTTGATTAGGGCCAGCAGGCGATCCTTACGGCCGTCCTTGTCGTAGGTCAGGGTCGTGCGGGCCAGCCCCTCGAGCATGAAGCGCGCGAGGTCGCGGCTGGCCTGGAAGCGCGGACCGGCGCCGGCGTGCAGGATCTTCAGGAAGTGGTCGCCGGCCTGGGCGCGGTCGAACTCCGCCTGGGCGGGCGTCAGCAGGGCCTGGATGGCGGGGTCGACGCGGCCGGCGGCCTCAAGCTCGGCGAAGGCCTGGAAAGGCGTGCTGTGCAGCAGATCCCAGTAGCTGTCGATCGCGTGCTCGGTCACGTCGGCGCCGGGGGGCAGGCTGTCGGCGGCGGCGCGGAACAGGGTCGAGCGCTCGGCCTGGATGTGGGCCACGGCCGCCTCGACCAGGGCCTCGCGGGTCGGGAAGTGGTACAGCATCGCCCCGCGCGTCAGGCCCGCGGCGTCGGCGATCGCCGGGTTGGTCGCCGCGTGGTAGCCGATCTCGGCGAACAGATGCATCGCGCAATCGAGAATCCGCGCGCGGGTCTTCTGCGACTTTGGCGTATCCTTGGCGAGGCGGGCGGCGTCCATCGGGGTGATCTAGTGCGGGCGATGCTGCGCCGCAACAGCTAGAGCAATCCCAAGCCCGCGAAGGCCTAGCTTGCGCGCCTAGATTTTTGACAAATGCGCCGAAACTGATCAATCGGCGGGCTGCCCCTAGGGAAGCGAACGGCAGCCGCGCCATTTCGACCGGCCCGGACGCTTCATCAAAGCGACATGCAATCAGCTTAATCGCCTGCCGTTGGCCGCCGTCGCGCCGATCCGGGGACGGAGCGATCTTGCGGCGCCGAACGGGGGTACGACCATGAGCGCCGACGTCGCCGTCCGCCGCTATCGTTCCATCTTCATCAGCGACCTGCACCTGGGCACGCGGGGGTGCCAGGCCGAGCTGCTGCTGGACTTCATCCGCCATGTCGAGTGCGACAAGCTCTATCTGGTCGGCGACATCATCGACGGCTGGAAGCTGCGCAGCGGCTGGTTCTGGCCCCAGGCCCACAACGACGTGGTGCAGAAGATCCTGCGCATGGCGCGCAAGGGCACCGAGGTCATCTACGTGCCGGGCAACCACGACGATCGCGTCCGCGAGTTCTGCGGCGTCCACTTCGGCGGCGTGGTCGTGGCGCGCGACATCATCCACGAGGCGGCCGACGGCAAGCGCTATCTGGTCGTCCACGGCGACGAGTTCGACGGCGTCGTCCAGCACGCCAAGTGGCTCGCCTTCCTCGGGGATTGGTCCTATAGAACCATCCTCATGCTGAACACTCTGGTGAATCGCGCGCGTCGCCGCCTGGGGTTCGGCTATTGGAGTTTTTCGGCCTATCTGAAGGTCAAGGTGAAGAACGCTTTGCAGTTCATCGAGAACTTCGAGGCCGCCGTGGCCGACGAGGCTCGACGTCGAGGGGTGGACGGCGTGATTTGTGGTCACATCCATAAGGCCGAGATGCGCGACATCGACGGCATCGCCTATGTGAACGACGGCGACTGGGTGGAAAGCTGCACGGCCGTGGCCGAGCACGCCGACGGTCGCCTGGAGATCGTGGAATGGGCCAAGGTGCGCTCGTGGTCGGTGATCGACCGCGGCCGCAAGCTGCCGAGCCCCGCCGACGAGCCCATGCCGGAGCCCGCCGTCGCCTGATGCGGATACTGCTCGCTACCGATGCCTGGGAACCGCAAGTCAACGGCGTGGTTCGCACCCTGACCCGGGTGGTCGACGAACTGCGCGCCATGGGCCACGTCGTGGACGTCGTCAGCCCGGACCAGTTCCCGACCTTCCCGCTGCCGACCTATCCGGAAATCAAGCTGGCCATCGGCGCCTATGAGCCGGTGCAGGAGCGCTTCAAGCTCTTCGAGCCCGAGGCGATCCACATCGCCACCGAGGGCCCGATCGGCCTGGCCGCTCGCCGCATCTGCCTGGAATGGAAGCTGCCGTTCACGACCAGCTACCACACCAAGTTCCCCGAATACGTCTCGGCCCGCCTGCCGCTGCCGCTGGCGGCCGGCTACACCTACATGCGCTGGTTCCACAAGCCGTCGGGCCGGCTGATGGTGGCGACGCCCACCATGCGCGACGAGCTGGCCAAGCACGGCTTCCGCAACCTCTCGCCCTGGTCGCGCGGCGTCGACACCGACATCTTCAAGCCGCGCACGCCCGAGGATCCCGACATCTTCGAAGGCCTGGCCCGCCCGATCTTCCTCAATGTCGGCCGCGTGGCCGTCGAGAAGAATATCGAGGCCTTCGCCAGCCTCGACCTGCCGGGCACCAAGGTCGTGATCGGCGACGGTCCCCAGCGCGAGGAGCTGGCCGAGAAGTATCCCGAGGTGAAGTTCCTGGGCGCCAAGTTCGGCGAGGAGCTGGGCCGCTACTTCGCCGGCGCCGACGTCTTCTGCTTCCCGTCCCTGACCGACACTTTCGGCCTGGTGATCCTGGAGGCCATGGCCGCCGGGGTGCCGGTGGCGGCCTTCTCGGCCCCTGGCCCCGTCGACATCATCCCCGGCTCCAACGCCGGTGTTCTCGCGCCCGGCCAGACCGACGGCCTAAAGGAAGCGTGCCTGGCCTGCCTGGAGCTCGACCGCACGGTGGTGCGCAAGTTCGCCGAGAAGTTCTCGTGGCGATCCTGCGCCGAGGAGTTCTTCCGTAACCTGCAGCCCTATCCCGAGCCGGAGAAGACTCGCTTCTGGCGCCGCCTGCGTCGCCTCGATGTTCGCAGCTGTGCTCGGCGGCGCCGCGATCGATGTCGAGGAGACGCGACGCGCCGGCAAGCACATTGCCGACTGCATCGCAGAAAACGGCTT
>CAKZJK010000405.1 GCA_936942565.1 uncultured Caulobacter sp.
CCAGGCCCTCGCCCATCTCCTTGGTGCCGATCAGCACGCCGGCCGCGCCGTCCACGATACCCGAGCTGTTGCCGGCGTGGTGGACGTGGTTGACGCGCTCGACCTGCGGATAGCGTTGGGTGACGACGGCGTCGAAGGCCATCTCGCCCATGCCCGTGAACGAGGGGTTCAGCGAGGCCAGGGTCTGCATGGTGGTCGAGCCGCGAACGGTCTCGTCATGGTCCAGGATGGTCAGGCCCAGCTGGTCCTTCACCGGGATCACCGATTTCTTGAAGCGACCGTCGGCCCAGGCGGCCGCCGCGCGCTTCTGGCTCTCGACGGCATAGGCGTCGACGTCGTCGCGCGAGAAGCCGTACAGCGACGCGATCAGGTCGGCCGAGACGCCCTGCGGGGCGAAGTAGGTCTTGAAGGCCGAGGACGGGTCGGTCGGCCAGGCGCCGCCGTCGCTGCCCATCGGCACGCGGCTCATGCTCTCCACGCCGCCGCCGATCGCCAGGCCCGCCTCGCCCGAGGCGACCTTGGCCGCGGCCATGTTCACCGCTTCCAGGCCCGAGGCGCAGAAGCGGTTGATCTGCACGCCGGCGACGCTCTCGGCGTAGTCGGCGGTCAGCACGGCGGTGCTGGCGATGTCGGAGCCTTGCTCGCCGACCGGGGCGACGCAGCCCAGGACCACGTCGTCGACCTTGCTGGTGTCCAGGCCATTGCGGTCGCGCAGGGCTTCCAGGACCTGGGTGGCCAGGGACAAGGCGGTGATCTCGTGCAGAGATCCGTCCTTCTTGCCCTTGCCGCGCGGGGTGCGCACGGCGTCGAAGATGTAAGCGTCAGCCATGGAATGGCTCCTTCCTGCGTGGATCCGCCCTTGAGGGCTTGGATGTTTCGTTAACCAAAGTCTCGTCTGATCTCGTGAGTTCGGAGATCAGGACATGACGACAGCGGCGCTCGCGACGGATCACCCGGCGGTCGGGGATTTCATCGCGCACGGTTACCATGTGTTCCCGGATGGGGTGGATCCGGCCGCCGCCAGCCGACTGCTGGCCAAGATCCGGGCGCTGCGGACCTTCGACGCCGACCTCTTCCTCTCGGAGGCCGAGTTCGACGCCAATACTCAGTACATCGGGGTCAACCCGGTGCCCGGCCGCAACCTGCTCGAGCGATTCGAGGACGATCTGGCCTTCGTCGAGCGGGACCCGGCGATCGTCGAGGCCGTGACCGCCCTGCTTGGCGACGACTACGAAATCCTGGTCAAGAAACTGATCTGCGGCGTGCCGGCCAGCGTGGTTCCCGCCTGGCTCAAGGCGCGCATCGCCGGCAATCCGGTCAACAACCTGGGCGCCTATGTCAGGCCGGCGTACCGCGACATCACCTATTTCTACGGCATCGACTTCCACCAGGACCTGATCGACTACAAGGACCGGGAAGCCGACTTCATCACGCTGTATGTCTACCTGCACGATGTCGGCGAGCACGACGCGCCGCTGTTCCTGCTGGAGGACAGCCACAGGCTGGCCGGGACCCTTTTCCCGCACGACCTG
The DNA here is from genome assembly GCA_936942565.1 of uncultured Caulobacter sp. GTDB lineage: Bacteria > Pseudomonadota > Alphaproteobacteria > Caulobacterales > Caulobacteraceae > Caulobacter. Next base: position 1,533 of record CAKZJK010000405.1, read on the forward strand.
ACCAAGAACGAGGACGGCTGGCTCTACCGCGACGGACGCGGCGGCGAGATCCAGACCCGGCAGCACCTGTTGACCGGAAAGACGGGCTACGCGGCCATGTGGCACGCCTGCACCCTGCACGGCACCCAGCCCGACGCTGCCGACAACGAGCGTCTTTCGCTGCGCTACCTGCTCGCGCGCAAGCCGGGCGTCGCGGCGCTGGGGATGGACGCGGTCAACGCGACCCTGGATGGACCGCTCAGCCTCGAGGCCACGCGTCATGACCTCGACGCGCGCGGCAGGGCGCGGATCAAGGCCAACAGCGTCAACAAGGCCTAGAGCCCGGCGCATTAGGGCTTCCAGTTCCCGATCGGGTACTTGCCGATCGGCTCGCACTTGAGACCCCGCGCCGAGACCTTGGCGCGGTAGTAGAGGCGCGAACCAAACTCCGGCGGCGGCAGCGCGCAGGCGGTGAAGCCCGACGACGTCACCTCCAGCCGCCACTCGGCGACCTTGGAGCGCAGTAGGGTGTTGCAGATGTCCTGGCCCGCCGGTCGCAGCGGCAGCTTGAAGGCGCCGGGCTGCGGACGCTTGCCGACCAGCTCGCCGGAGAAGGTGAGGGGGCGGGGGCCCTGCACGGCGCGCACGCAGACGACCGCCGAGCGGGCGTCGTTGGCCGGCGGCGCGGCGGTCGGGCCGGCCAGCAGGCCGATCAAGGGCAATGCGATCAGGGACAAGGCCATCACAAGGTCCTCGCGATCAGCAGTTTCATGATCTCGTTGGTGCCGCCGTAGATGCGCTGGATGCGGCTGTCCTTGTACATGCGCGCGATCGGGTACTCGTTCATGAAGCCGTAGCCGCCGAACAGCTGCAGGCAGCGATCGACGATCTTGTTCTCCAGATCGCTGACCCAGTACTTGGCCATCGAGGCGGTGGCGGCGTCGAGCTTGCCGTCCAGGTGCTGGCCGATGCAGTGGTTGACGAACACCTTGGCGACGGTCGCCTCGGTCTTGCACTCGGCCAGGACGAACTGGGTGTTCTGGAAGTCGATGATCGCCTTGCCGAACGCCTTGCGATCCTTGACGTAGGCGATGGTCAACTCCAGCGCGCGCTCGATGGTCGCCATGCCCTGCACGGCGATGTTCAGGCGCTCCTGCGGCAGCTGGCTCATCAGCTGGAAGAAGCCCTGGCCCTCGTCGGCGCCCAGGAGGTTCTCGGTCGGGACCTTCACGTCGTTGAAGAACAGCTCGGAGGTGTCCTGGGCCTCCTGGCCCAGCTTGTCGAGGTTGCGGCCGCGCTCGAAGCCTTCGGCGCCGTCGGTCTCGACGAAGATCAGGCTGGTGCCGCGCGCGCCGCCCGCCGGATCGGTCTTGGCGACCACGCAGATCAGGTTAGCCGTCTGGCCATTGGTGATGAAGGTCTTGGAGCCGTTGATGACGTACTGGTTGCCGGCCTTCTTGGCGGTGGTCTTGATGCCCTGAAGGTCGGAGCCCGCGCCGGGCTCGGTCATGGCGATGGCCGAGACCAACTCGCCGCTGACCATGCGCGGCAGCCAGCGCCGCTTCTGCTCCTCGGTGCCGTAGTGAACGATGTACGGCATGACGATGGCGTTGTGCAGGCTGGCGCCGAAGCCATCGACGCCCTTCTTGCCCAGTTGCTCCATCAGCACGACCTCGTGCCGATAGTCGCCGCCGGCGCCGCCGTAGGCTTCGGGCGTGGAGAGGCCAAGCAAGCCCGCCTCCCCCGCCTTGGTCCACATGTCGCGGTCGACGCAATGGTTCTTGCGCCATTTCGCGACGGTCTCTTCCGGGGCGTGCTCGTCGAAGAATTTGCCGACCGCGTCCTCGAAGATCGCGATGTCTTCCTCGGCCATGAAGGCCGGCTTTTCAACGTTGAGCACGCTCATGATCAGAAAGCCTCCGCGGGCAGCGCCATCAGGGTCGCCGAACCTGTCTTCAGCTTGGCCAGATGCGACGCAGCGTCAGGCAAGACGCGTTCGATGAAATATCGACCAGTCGTCAGCTTGGTCGAATAGAACGGGTCCGATGAGCCGGCGGCGATCTTGGCCTGGGCGGCCTTGGCCATCAGCGCCCACATGTAGGCCAGGCCCGCCAGGCCGAAGAGGTGCATGTAGTCGGTCGAGGCCGCGCCGGCGTTGTCCGGGTTCTGCAGGCCGTTCTGCATCAGCCACATCGTGCCGTCCTGCAGCTGGCCCTTTACGCTCGCCAGGGCCTCGATGAACGGCTTGATCGCCTCGTCGGCGTCATTCTCGCCAATGAACTGGTCGACCTCCTGGAAGAAGGTCATGACCGCGCGGCCGCCCTTGGCCGCCAGCTTGCGGCCGACCAGGTCCAGGGCCTGCACGCCGTTGGTGCCCTCGTAGATCAGGGCGATGCGGCAGTCGCGCATGAACTGGCTGACCGGGAAGTGCTCGGTGAAGCCGCTGCCGCCGTGGACCTGCACCGCGTTGGAGCAGATCTGGAAGCCCTTGTCGGTCAGGTAGCCCTTCAGCACCGGCGTCATCAGGCTCATGTAGTCGCCCGACTTCTCGCGGACCTTCTCGTCCGGGTGGATGTGCGACAGGTCGCCGTGCAGGGCGGTCCAGAACAGGAAGGCGCGGCCGGCCTCCAGGACCGCCTTGCTGTCCATCAGCATGCGGCGCACGTCCGGGTGGACGATGATCGGGTCGGCGGGGCCGTCGGCGTTCTTCGGGCCGGTCAGCGAGCGGCCTTGCAGGCGGTCCTTGGCGAAGGCGACGGCGGCCTGGTAGGCGGCCTCGCCCTGGGCCACGCCCTGCAGGCCGACGCCAAGGCGCGCCTCGTTCATCATCACGAACATGATCTTGAGGCCGGCGTTCTCCTCGCCGATCAGGTAGCCGACGGCGTCGTCGTACTGCATCACGCAGGTGGCGTTGCCGTGGATGCCCATCTTCTCTTCCAGGCCGACGCACTTGACGCCCTGGTTGCGCTCGCCGACCGAGCCGTCTTCCTTGGGGAAGAACTTCGGCACGATGAACAGGCTGATGCCCTTCACGCCGGCCGGGGCGCCCTCGATGCGGGCCAGCACCAAGTGGACGATGTTGTCGGCCATGTCGTGCTCGCCGGCCGAGATCCAGATCTTCTGGCCGGTGATCTTGTAGCTGCCGTCGCCCTGCGGGACGGCCTTGGTGCGCAGCAAACCGAGGTCCGTGCCGCAGTGCGGCTCGGTCAGGTTCATGGTGCCGGTCCATTCGCCGGTCACCATCTTGGGCAGATAGGTTTCCTTCTGCGCGTCGGTGCCGCCGAAGTGGATGGCCGAATAGGCGCCGTGGGCCAGGCCCGGATACATCGAGAACGCCATGTTGGCCGAGCTCGACATCTCGCTGAAGGCCAGGTTCACGACATAGGGCAGGCCCTGGCCGCCATAGGCGGGGTCCGAGCCGATCGCGGTCCAGCCGCCTTCGCACAGCTGCTTGTAGGCGTCCTTGAACCCGGGCGGGGTGGTGACCGTGTTGGTCGCCGGGTCCAGATGGCAGCCGTTCTTGTCGCCGACCGTGTTCAGCGGGGCCAGGACCTCGCCCGTGAACTGGGCGGCGGCGTCCAGGATCTGCTCGACGACGTCGAACGGCGCGTCGGAGAAGCCGGGCAGATCGCCGTGCTGATCGATGTTGAGCACGTCACGCAGGATGAAGGCGTGTTCGCGAACGGGCGGCTGATAGGTCATGAAACGGTCCTGGGAGGATCGGAGGGGGAAAGGTTATGGCGTCGCCGGTCCGCGCGGTCTTGTCGGATGACGGCGACGCCAGGGGTCTTACTTGCCCAGCATGGCCTCGGCGTGACCATCGAGGCGGGCGCGCAACACCTGCTCGTAGTCGGCCGCGCGGGGCAGCAGGTCGGGGCGGATCTCGCCGAGGCGCTTTTCCAGGCGATCGCAGGCCTCGCGCAGCTCGAGAATGGCGTTGTCGATGTCGTCGCGCTGTTGCTCCAGCGCCGTGGCGCGTTCGCGGAACTTCTTCAGCGAGCGGGCCATCTGGGCGGCGCCCTGGTCGTTCTCGTCATAGAGATCCAGCAGCTCGCGGATTTCCGACAGCGACAGGCCCACGCGCTTGCCGCGCAGGATCAGCTGCAGGCGGACGCGGTCCTTGTGGGAATAGACTCGGTTCAGGCCCTCGCGCGCGGGGTTCAGCAGGCCCTTGTCCTCGTAGAAGCGCAGGGCGCGCGGCGTGGCTTTGAATTCGTTGCAGAGCTGGCGGATCGTGAATGTCCGCTCGGGGCGACGCAGGTCGGCCATGGTTTAAACCTCCCAATGAAGAGGGCCTGGCTACCGCGGCCGGGCCGCTTAGTTATCGGCGATCACCCTAAACCCGATCCCGGGCCATCGTCAACGCTTACGTAAACGTCAATCTTGGCCGTGACGATAGGTTTACTTTCCTAGGCCTGGCGGCGTACTTTCCGCGACGAAGGCCATGACCGTCAAAGGAGACGCCGGGTGGCGACCCTCTCTCACGGCGAAATCTGGCGGGCCATCGACGCGCTGGCCGAGCGCTTCGACATGACGCCCTCGGCCATGGCCCGGATGGCGGGCCTGGACCCCACCAGCTTCAACCGATCCAAGCGGGGCTCGACGGACGCCGACGGCCGCGCGCGC
>CAKZJK010000406.1 GCA_936942565.1 uncultured Caulobacter sp.
ACTATCTTCCCCATCGCGCCTCGCTGGACCTGGCCGGATGGGAAGATATCGACATCTTCGCGCACAGCTGACGGACGATCGATGCAGCCTACCGCGGTCATGACCGGACGTTCGTTCAGCGCCGACCTCGCGCGCTGGCGCCGCCGCTCGCGCCGCGTTCTGCTGGCCCGCATCGTGCTGCCGATCGCCATCGGAGCGCTGCTGCTGGTGGTCGTCTCGCAGGTGGGCTGGCGCACCTACATGGCCGCGACGCACCCGCCGGTGGAGGCCAAGACCGAAATTCGGCTGATCACGCCGCGCTTCTACGGTCAATCGACCGACGGACGCAGCTTCATGATCACCGCGCGTTCGGCGATTCGGGACGACGCCGACCCTCGCCGGATCCTGCTGGACGAGCCGGCCTTGACGCTGGATCTTGGCTCGCCGACGCCCACCCGCATGACCGCCAAGAGCGGCGTCTATCGGCAGGATGACTTCGGGCTGACCTTGAAGGACGACGTACGGCTGGACGATGGCACGGGCTATCGCTTCGCCTCCGAGGAGTCGTTCGTCGACACTCGCACCGGGGATGTGACCGGCCAGAGCACGCTCAACGGCGAAGGCCCCAGCGGACAGGTGCAATCGAGCGGTTACTCCGTATATGACAAGGGCGACCGCATCGTTTTCCGGGGCGGGGTTCGCGCGCGGCTAGAACGGCAGTAAAGAACGTAAATGGCGCAGGTTCGCTGACGCGGCCGCGACGGATGAGGACATGGTTCTGATGAAGCGATGGACGGCTGCTGCGGCGACCGCGTTGGTCCTGTCTGGGTTTGGAGCCGCTGGCGCGGCCCACGCTCAACAAGGCGACTCGAGCGCGCCGATCGACGTGTCCGCTAATCAGCAGGAGACGATCAACAGCAAGTGCATCACCATCTTCCGCGGCAACGTGGAGATCCTGCAGGATCGCTCGCGGATGCGCGCTCAGCAGGTGACGGTGTACAGCGCCAAGCGCGCGGGCTCGGAGAGCGGATGCGGCAACGCGCAGCGCCTCGAGGCCGAGGGCGACGTCTATGTCGTCAGCGAGAACCAGAAGGCCCGCGGCGATCGCGCGGTCTACACGTTCAGCGACAGCATCGCCGTGCTGACCGGCGATGTCGTCCTGACCAAGGGCAAGGATGTCGCGCGCGGCGACCGCCTGACGGTGAACACGAAGACCAACGACGCCAAGCTTGAGTCGAGCGCCACGGGGCGCGGGGCCTCTAAGCGGGTCCGGGCGGAGTTCTACCAGGACGACAGCAAGAAGAGCGATGCGTCGGCCTCGGCCAATCAGCCGGCCCAGCGTTAGGACTGTTTCATGACCCTGACCTCCAACGAGATGGACGGCCTGTTCGTCGATTCCGTGGGTAAGTCGTTCGGCGATCGCCCGGTCGTCAAGAACGTCTCCCTGCGCCTGAAGCGAGGCGAAGTCGCGGGTCTGTTGGGCCCGAACGGCGCCGGCAAGACGACCTGCTTCTACATGGTCACGGGTCTGATCGCGGCCGACTACGGCGCGATTTATCTGGACGGCGAGAACATCACGGCCCAGCCGATGTTCCAACGCGCCCGGCTCGGCGTGGGCTACCTGCCTCAGGAAGCCTCGATCTTCCGGGGCATGACGGTCGAGCAGAACGTCATGGCCGTGGTCGAGATGCGCCAGAAGGACGCTCGTAAGGCGCGCGAACAGGTGACCAGCATTCTCGAAGAGCTGCGCATCACCCATATCCGCAAGTCGCCGGCCGTCGCCCTGTCCGGCGGCGAGCGTCGTCGTGTCGAAATCGCCCGGGCCCTGGCCAGCGAGCCGTCGTTCATGCTGCTCGACGAGCCGTTCGCGGGTATCGATCCCCTGGCCATCGCCGACATCCGCGAGGTGATCGGCTACCTGAAGAGCCGCGGGATCGGCATCCTGATCACCGACCACAACGTGCGCGAGACGCTCGACATCATCGACCGCGCCTCGATCATTCACGCGGGCGAGGTGCTGTTCGAAGGCTCGCCCCGCGAGATCGTCGACAACCCGGAAGTTAAGCGCGTGTATCTGGGCGACAGCTTCTCCGAACCCAGGTTGGGGGCGTGATCCACGCTTTTATCGCCTCCTAGGCGGCCCCAAGCGACCCTTCCGAGGGAAAAAGATCTTCCAGAGCAGATATTTAGCCTCTGGCACGATATTTTCCCGAGGCGGAAGGTCGCACCGGCCCGATATTTGCAGGCGTTCGCAACCCGTTAACCAAACCAGCCCTTCAATGACGGTCGAGATTGGTTCGTTCGTCAGGAGGGCGCATTGGCGCTCAGCCACAGACTTGAGCTCCGGCAAGGCCAGGGCCTCGTCATCACCCCCCAGCTGCAGCAAGCGATCAAGCTGCTGCAGCTGTCGAACATCGAGCTCGACGCCTTCGTCGAGGCCGAGCTCGAACGCAATCCGCTATTGCTGCGCGACGAAGGCGAGGCCGAACCCGTCAAGGACGGCGAGGTCGAACGCGATCCCAGCCTGACTCAGGTCGATGTCGTGGCCGACACCGCCGCCGGGCGCGAAATGGACGCGCCGGCCGAGGATGTCTCGCCCGGCGAACGCGCCACCGGCGACGGCGGCGAGGCCGAGCATGCCGGAGGGCAGATCGACTGGTCGCGCGCGGGCTCCGGCGGCTCCTTCGATGGCGACGAGGGCTATGAGAGCGCCCTGGTCGACGTTCCGACCCTCTCGGCGCACCTGCGAGCACAGCTCGTCCAGGCGGCGCTGTCGCCCGCTCGCAACGCCATCGCCGAGATCCTGATCGATGCGGTCGACGAGGGCGGCTACCTGCGCCTGGACGTCGTCGAGCTGGCCCAGCGCCTCGGCTGTGAGCTGGAGATGGTCAAGACGGTCTTGACGGTCCTTCAGGGCTTCGAGCCCGTCGGCGTCTTCGCGCGGGATGTTCGCGAGTGCCTGGCGCTGCAGCTCAAGGATCTGAACCGCTACGATCCGGCCATGGCCGCGATGCTTGATCACCTCGAGCTGCTGGCCAAGCGCGACATGGCGGGCTTGCGGCGCGTTTGCGGCGTCGACGACGAGGACCTGCGCGAGATGATCGCCGAAATCCGGGCGCTGAATCCTCGCCCCGGCGCGGCCTATCACAGCGAACCGGCCGAGACCTTGGTGCCGGACGTCATGGTTCGCGAGGGCCTGGGCGGGATGTGGCATGTCGAACTGAACACGGACACCCTGCCGCGCGTCCTAGTCGACCAGCGCTACCACGCGCGCGTCGCCAAGGGCGCGCGCAGCGACCAGGAGAAGACCTTCGTCGCCGACTGCATGGCCTCGGCCAACTGGCTGGTGAAGAGCCTGGATCAACGCGCCAAGACGATCCTGAAGGTCTCCAGCGAGATCGTGCGCCAGCAGGATGGCTTCCTGGCATACGGCGTCGAGCACCTGCGGCCGCTGAACCTGAAGACCGTCGCCGACGCGATCGGCATGCACGAAAGCACCGTCAGCCGCGTTACATCGAACAAGTACATCGCCACGCCGCGCGGCGTCTTCGAACTGAAGTTCTTCTTCACCTCGGCCATCCAGTCGTCGGAAGGGGGCGAGGCCCACTCGGCGGCCAGCGTCCGCCACAAGATCAAGGGTCTGGTCGACGCCGAGAAGACCGAGACGGATGTCCATTCGGACGACCGCATCGTCGAGATCCTCAAGGCCGCCGGCGTGGATATCGCCCGGCGCACGGTGGCCAAATATCGCGAGGCCATGCGCATCCCCTCCTCCGTCGAACGTCGGCGGCTGATGAAGGAAATGGCCTGAGCGCCCTATATGACCCTGGAATACCGCTCGCGCCCCTCGGCCGCGCGGCCTAATCGGCTCCCGCGCGTTTCCGTGCGGGCGTGACGAGGAACCGATGAGCGAGAAGAGTCTGGCGGACGTGATCGAGGGCTTTGGCGAGGACGCGAGTCCGACCCTGACCGTCGGCGAGATGCTGGACGCCTTCGACAGCCGGGCGTTCGGCGCGATGCTGCTGGTCTTCGGCCTTCTGAACACCCTGCCGCTTCCGCCGGGGTCGTCGACGATCCTGTCGTTGCCCATCCTCTTCCTGGCGCCGCAGATCGCCATGGGCGCCGACCATCCCTGGCTTCCCAAGAAGCTCACGGAAAGGCCGCTGAAGCGGGACGACATGCGGGGCCTCTTCCGGCGCCTGGCGCCGATCGTGCGGAGCATGGAGCTGATCACCCGTCCCAGGCTGCGGCCAATGTTCGCACCGGTGGGTGAGCGGGCCATCGGCGTGGTCTGCACCTTGCTCGCCCTGGTGCTGGTTCTGCCGATCCCGCTCGGCAATCTGGCGCCAGGCGCGACCGTCGCGATCCTGGCTCTGGCGCTGCTCCAGCGGGACGGAATCCTGGCCCTGGCCGGCTATCTGATGGCGCTCTTCAGCGGGGGCCTGCTGTTCGTCAGCGCGCACGTCGTGATCATGGCCGTGAACAAGCTGATCAGCGTCTTTTCGGGTCTGTTCTGACGACGCCTTAAGGGGCGTTCGGACCGCTTGACACCCGTTCGAGACAGGCGCGTTGTATTGATATGCAAGTCCAAATATCCGGCAAGCATGTCGACGTTGGCGAGGCTCTGCGAGCGCGAGTCTCCGACGAAATCGCCCTAAGCATCGGCAAATACTTCGATCGCGGCGGTGACGCCGAGGTCGTGGTCAGCAAGGAGGGTTACGCCTTCCGTGTCGATTGTTCGGTCAAGCTGGCCTCCGGTCAGCAGCTGATCAGCCACGGGTCGGGAGGCGACGCTCACGCCGCCTTCGACGCGGCCTTGGCCAAGATCGACACGCGGATTCGACGATACAAGCGCCGGCTCAAGAGCCACTCGGCGGCGGCCACGGCCAAGAAGGTCGAGAACGCGGCCATGTTCGTCCTCAAGGCGCCCGACGCCGAGGACGGCGAGGATCATGACTGGGATGTGGATGCCGACCACCCGACGGGCGCGCCCGCGGCGATGGTCATCGCGGAAACCCAAGCCGCTTTGAAGACAATGACCGTTTCCATGGCGGTCATGGAACTGGACTTGACCGGCTACCCGGCAATCGTGTTTAGGAACGCCGCCCACGGGGGATTGTCCGTGGTCTATAGGCGTCCAGACGGAAATATCGGCTGGATCGATCCCGAACGCACGAAGTCGCTGAACGGGCACGGGTCAACCGCGAGCTAACCGGACCGTGTCACGGCCGGTGGCGCCGTCGGCGGATCCGCGGCGACGGCGCCAAGGCGGTCGACAACGAGCGGACGTTAGAACCATGACCATTGGCGACCTTCTGGAACCGGGGGCGGTGGCGCTACGCGCTGGCGCGTCCGGCAAGCGCCAGGCGCTTTCGCTCGTCGCCGATGTGGCCGGGCGCGTGCTGGGCGTGGACGCCGACGCGGCGCTCGAAGGTCTCATGGAGCGTGAGGCCGCTGGCTCGACCGGCGTGGGCGAAGGCGTCGCGATTCCGCATGCCCGGGTCGAAGGCGTGGACCGCGTCCGCGCCGTCGTCGTGCGCCTGGATTCCCCGGCGCCGTTCGACGCGCTCGATGACAAGCCAGTCGACCTTTTGGTGGCGCTGTTCGCGCCGCTGGACGCCAACGCGCAACACCTGCGCGCGCTGGCCCGGGTAGCGCGAGTCCTCCGTCAGCCCGAGACCCGCGCCGCTTTGCGTCAGGCGAAATCAGCCGACGCCATTCACGTTCTTCTGACTCAGGAAGCCACCAGCACGGCGGCCTGACCCCCCGCGAGGTTAGTGGACAGAGACCGGCGCCAGTTCGTGCGCCAGGGCGGCCGCGATCGCGGTGTCACGATCAATCATGACGGCGAGGCGCGCGCCGTCGGCGCGGCAGACGGCGTACAGCGTCTGATCGGGGGCGAGATTGAAGTCCTCCACGCCCTCGGGGGCGTCGGCCAGCACTTCGGCCGCCTTGATCGGACGCACATAGACGAGATCGGGCGCGCCTAGGGCCGCGAACGCTTCGCTCGTGAAAAGCGAGCCGTGATCGGTGTTGGGTGTCATGATGACCACCTCCTTCAATGAGGGAACGCGCCTTCCACCGGCCGGTTCAGCCGCGCCGGGAGAGGCTCGTTCCGCGCGGCCGACTGGCCCGCGCTGAAATCGACGGCGGGCGGGGTCAGCC
>CAKZJK010000407.1 GCA_936942565.1 uncultured Caulobacter sp.
GCGTGATGTGGGTGCCGTCGGCGAGGTCGATGCGACGGGTCTCGCCCGGCTTTGTCTCATAGGTGACGAGCGCGCCCCGCGAGGCGTTCCACAGCGCTGGACCGCCAACCATCACCGCCAGCGACGCGGCGATGGCGCCGCCGATCCAGGCGCGGCGCGGCGCGGCCGGCGGCTTTCGCCGGGCCGCCGGGAAGCTGATGACGTTGTCGGCGGGGGGCTTCAGTCCGACCACGATATCGTCGCGGCGCTCCGTCAGGTCCGCGACGATCAGCTCCGCCTCCTCGAACGCGTCCTGGCGCTCGGGCGAGCCTTCCAGCCAGTCCGTGAGGGCCGTCCAGTCGTCGGCGGTCGCCGCGTCGGACTGGACGCGGACCAGCCACGCGACGGCTTCGTCGCGCAGGGCCTCCTTCGTCTCGTGCGTCCGATCGTTCATCCGACTTCGCCGTGTTCCGGAAGGCGCGTCGCCTCCCTGTTCGCCCCAAAGACGCCATAAACGGACAGGCGCCTCAAAAAAAATTCAGCCGCCCCCCTCATGGCCATCGTCCGACCTTGGCGACGATCAGCTTCAAGCTGTTCATCATGTACTTCTCGACGCTGGAGCGGGACACGCCCATGGCCTGGGCCGTCTCGGCGTGGCTAAGCCCCTCCAGCTTGTGCAGGCGGAACGCCTCCTGGGCGGCGGGCGGCAGCGCCTTCACCGCCTCGAGGATCTTTTCCAGCTGTTGCTTGGCGGCGGCGGCCTGATCGGCGGGCGCCTCGTTGGCGACATGCGCGCCGCCGACGTCCGAGACGTGCGCGCCATGCCATTGCGCGTCGCGCGCCTCGGCCCGGCGGCGGACCTTGATGCGGTCCAGCATCAGGTTCGTGCCCAGGCGGAAGAGATAGGCGCTGGGATTGTCCACCGGCTCGGCCGGCGGCGGGGTGATCTTGAAATAGATGTCCTGGACGAGGTCCTCGGCCGCCTCGTCCGAACGCAGGCGCACCCGGAAGTAGCGGACCAAGTCGTCGCGCCGCTCCATGTAGGCGGAAAGCAGGGGATGGACGGGTTCGTCGTCCAAGGCGCGGCGGCGCTCCTCAAGGGCGGGGCGTCGAGAATCCGACCCCCTGCGACAATCTTTCCGAACCGAAAGCGCCGCGCAACCGTCGAAAACTTTGAGGCGCCCCGCAGGGAGCGTCGTCCTTGCCGGTCGAAGGGCGCGAATGACGCGCCGCCGGGCTGGGAGATCGCCTTGCTGGAAGTCACGATGATGAACGACGGGGCGCGCGTCGGCAGCCTGCGTTTCGACGCCGACCGCGTCCGCCGCTTCACCTCGGTCGAGCCGCGGGTGATCTCGATCCACCACCACTTCCGCCCCGAGCGGAAGCGCGTGGAGGCCTATATCGAGGCGACCTACGCCCAGGTCTACGACGGCAAGATCCGCGCCCACTACCCCACCCTGATGAGCGTCCAGGACGCGCAAGGCGAAATCCACGCGGCCGTCGGCTTCCGCCTGGCCGGCGATGAGCCCCTGTTCCTGGAGCGCTATCTGGACGAGCCCATCGAGCGCGCTCTGGCCGCCGCGCTGGACACTGATATCCAGCGCGCCCATGTCGCCGAGATCGGCAACCTCGCCTCGGGCAGCGCCGGCGCCTCGCTGTTCCTGTTCATGGCGCTGGCTCGCTATCTGGACCAGGTCGGCTGCGAGTACGCGGTCGCCACGGCCACCCGCCAACTACGCCGCACCTTCGGCCGGGTCGGCTTCCCCACCCAGCGCCTGACCACCGCCGACCCCACCCGCCTGGGCGACGAGGCCCGCGACTGGGGCGGCTACTACGAGCGCGACCCCGAGGTTCTGGCCGGCGCCATCGCCCCGGCGCTGGAGCCGCTGGCTCACCTGCTGCTGGTCGAGTCTCCCGCCATTCCCGGCGCCCGCGCGCGCCTCCACCCCCAGCTTGGAGCCGACCAATGAGCCGCGTCCTCGCCGCCATCGCCCAGCGGGCCCGCCTGAACGACGGCGCCGTCGCGCTCAGTGACCACCGCTTCTCGCTGACCTACGGCGCGCTCGAAACCGCGATCGAAGGCGCCGCGCGCGAACTCTTCCAGTGGGCGCCGCTCGCGCGCCCCGGCTCGCCCATCG
>CAKZJK010000408.1 GCA_936942565.1 uncultured Caulobacter sp.
AGGATCCGCGCGGCGGAGATCTGGCGCGGGAGAACAGCCCCTATGTCGGCCGTGACGGGGTCAGCGTCGAGCGACGCCACGAAGACGATCTGTCCATTTCCCACCTGACCCGGGCGCGCGGCAAATACGGCGTCAGCCTGAACCTCAAGCACCCCAAGGCGCGGGAGGTGTTCGCGGACCTGGCGCGCGACGCCGACATCGTCGTCGAGAACTTCACGAGCGGCACCGCCGATCGCCTTGGGGTCGGGTACGCGGCGGCCAAGGCGGCCAATCCGGGGATCATCTACTGCTCGCTGAGCGGGTTCGGCGTGGGCGTGTCCGAAGGCAGCAAGGCGATGGACGTGCTGATCCAGGCGCTCAGCGGCGCCATGTACACCAGCGGCGGGCCCGACGATCCGCCTGTTCGCATCGGTGTTCCGATGGCGGACATGCTGGCCCCCGTGTTCGGGGTCATCGGCATCCTGGCCGCGCTGGAGCAACGGCGACGCACGGGGCAGGGGCAGCAGGTCGATGTCTCGATGCTGGGCGCCCTGACCTCGTTCGTGGCGATCGAGAACTGGCAGGCCATGGCCTTGGCGGGGATGGAGGCGCGCACCGGGCTGACGGTGCAGCGCCTGTCGCCCTTCGGCGTCTTCCGCTGCGCGGACGGCTATGTGTCGATCGTCGCGGTGCACGAGGGCTTGGCGCGCGGCCTGTTCAAGGCCATGGAGAACGAGGCGCTGGGCGAGGATCCGCGCTTCGCGACGCGCGACCGCAGGGTCGCCAACGCCAAGGTTCTCGAAGCCCTGATCGAAGCCTGGTCCAGCCAGCTGCCCACTGACGAGGTCGTCCGCCGCCTGGAGGCGCAAGGCGTTCCGGCCGCGCCGGTCCGTCATCCCGCCGAGGGCCTGCGCGATCCTCGCGTTCTAGCGCGGGGCGAGACCCTGCCGATCACCCACCCGGCCTACACGCGCGACGACGGCCTTCTGACGAGCGGCGTGCCGATCCAGTTCTCCGAAGGGCGCACGGGCTTTGACCCGGTGCTGCCGGTGGCGGTCGGCCAGCACAACGCGACAGTCTACCGCGAGCTGCTGGGCTATTCGGACGAGCAGGTCGACGCTCTGGCGCAAGCGGGCGCGATCTGATGCCCGCGCCGATCCTGGCCTGTGTCGGGGCGGACATTCCGCGCGAGCTGGTCGCCGCGGCGGGCTTCACGCTGGTGCGGTTGGCGGCCGACGTGGCCGCCCCGAAGGCCGAAACCCTCGTCGGCCAGACGTCCCGGACGAGCGCGCTGGTGGCTCAGGTCAGGAACGGGGGCTTTTCCGGGGTCGTCATCGGCCATGGATGTGTCGAGGACGCCCACCTCTTTTCGGTGCTGCGGGAGCTGTCGCGAGTGGGAAGGGGCGCGGCCGCGCCGGTCGCTCATCTGGATATCCTGCACGGCGCCGAGCCGGCGATCCGCGCCTACAACCGAGCGCGGCTGGCGAGCTTCAAGGCTTGGCTGGAGGCGCTAGGCGGCAAGGCCATCACCGCCGACGCCCTGCGCGCCGAGATCGTCGCGAGCAACGCCCAGCGCCGCCGTCTCGCGGAGGCGCTATCCCTTCGCGCCGAGAAGACCCCGAGGCTGAGCGGCGTCCAGGCGCTCGACCTGATCCGGATCGTAAGTCAGGCGCCGCGCGAGGAAGGCGACAGGGCGATCGAAGCCGCGCGCGCCCAGGCGCGACCGCTGTCGGGTCGCCGCGTGCTCGTCACCGGCTCGACACACGAGACCTCCGCTGTCTACGCCGCGATCGAAGCGGCCGGTTGCGTGATCGTCGGGGAGGATCACGACTGGGGCGAGCCTTCGGCGGTCGCCCCGCTGGACGAGCGCGCGGACCCTTTCGACGCGCTCGCGTCGCGGTGGGAGACGCCGCCGCTGTCCGCGCCCACCGGCTCAAGCCAAGCCCGAGCCCAGGCCCTGGCGGCGCAAGCCTCGGCTTTGAATGTCGACGCGGTTCTCCATGTCCGACTGCCGGGCGACGAGGCCTCGCCCTGGGACGTGGCCGAGGCGCGACGGGCGCTGGCCGCCGTCGGCAAGCCGCTGGCGACGCTGCGGCTGGAGGCTGTCCCGGACGCGGTCGATATCGCCGCCAGGCTTTCGGCTTTCTTCGCTGATCATTCTGGCCCGGCCGCGTCCGCGCCGCGCGCGCCGAAGCCCGCCGTCGAGGGGCCAAAACGTCCCGGCGCCGCCGCTAATGTCGGCCGGCGCAGCGAAAAGGCCCTCACCTCCACCGCCGATTTCGCGGCCTGGCAGCGGGACTGGTTCGCCGAGATCCGGCTCAAGGCGACCGAAGGGCCGTTCGCGGTGGTCAACGCCGACGCC
This sequence comes from uncultured Caulobacter sp., assembly GCA_936942565.1. Taxonomy (GTDB): domain Bacteria; phylum Pseudomonadota; class Alphaproteobacteria; order Caulobacterales; family Caulobacteraceae; genus Caulobacter. The sequence goes on from CAKZJK010000408.1 coordinate 2,342, forward strand.
CCGCAGGAAATCCTGCGAGCCATGGATATCCCCTATGTGGTGAACCAGTGGTGGGCCTCGATCGTGGCTGCCAAGCAGCGCGGCCGCGACTACGCCGCCTTGCTGCGCGCGGCCGACTATCCGTCCGACGTCGAGTCCTACAGCGCTCAAGGACTGGCGGCCGCCCT
>CAKZJK010000409.1 GCA_936942565.1 uncultured Caulobacter sp.
GCGCGCCGCCAACAGCTCGGCGATGCCGGGCGACGGCGACTGGTAGTACTTGATCAGGTGCGCGGCGTTCACGTTGAAATCGAAGTCGCCGAGCTTGTCGGTCGACAGGCGATAGATCAGGCCCAGGTCCAGCCCCTCGACATCCTGCGGCTGCAGGTTGGTGTACTTGTCGTTGACGTACAGGACCTGACCGGCGGGCGCGAGCCCGGTGCCGGCGAAGGCGGCGATGTCGTCGGCCGTCGGCGCGGCGCGGACCACGTTCGGGTTGCTCGATCCCGACTGCCGCAGCAGGTAGTCCAGGATCATGGCGTTACCTTCGCCAAACACCCCGATCAGGCCCGTCTGCTTCACCTTCCAGTAGTCGACGGTGAAGGTCAGGCGGCCATATTCCGACGGGATGAACTTCGGCTCCAGGACCACGCCGTACGACAGGGTCTCGGACTCTTCGGGATCCAGGTCGGGGTTACCCGCCCGGCGCGCCGTGGTCAGCAGCGAACGCGAGCAGCCCGCGAACGAGGTGATGCGCTTGGCCCGCAGGTCGGCCTCGCAGAAGGCGTAGTCGGTGCGGTTGTTGGACCGCGACACCACCGTGGCGTTGATCTGCTCCAGGTTCGGCGCGCGGAAGCCCTTGGCCCAGGAGCCGCGGATGCGGAAGCCGTCGAACAGGTCCCAGGCGCCGGCGACCTTGGGCTTCGCGGTGCTGCCGAAGTCGCTGTAGTGCTCGTAGCGGCCCGCCAGCTGCAGATCCAGGCGGTGGACCAGCGGGATCGACATCTCGGGCGAGACCAGCGGCACGGCGAACTCGATATAGGTCGAGGCGACCGAGCGGTGGCCCTTTGTGTCGGGGTTCATGCTGGAGTTGATCAGGTCGCTCAGCACCGCGCCGCTGACCGGGTCGGTGAAGGTGATCGTGCCGTCGATGCGCTTGTCGCGGTCGTCCAGCTGGGTCTCGCGGCGCACCTCGACGCCCGAGGCCACGCCGACGTCGCCGCCCGGCAGGCTGAAGAGGTCGGGCTTGGAGACCTTGAAGTCCCACGAGGCCAGGGTGCTCTTGGTGCGGCGCTTGATCTTGACGCGGATGGCGTCGATCGCGGCCTCGCTGTTGCGGGTGGTGTCCGCGCCACTGGGATTGCTGATGTCCGAGCCGTTGAAGACGTTGTAGGCGTCGGGCGTGGACAGGGCCAGCTGGGCGTAGAGCTTGGTGTTGGAGATATTGTCGCTGATGTCGTCGGCGGTGGCTTCCGAATAGACCAGCGCCGATTCCCAATCGAAGCCGAACTTCTCGCCGCGAACGCCGGCCAGCACGCGGTACTGGTCGTTGGTGACGTCGACGTGCGTCAGGCCCAGGTCCGCGAAGGTGTAGCCACGCAGGGTCAGGGGCAGGCCGCTGGCCGGGACGTTCAGGTTGGGCAGGCGGTTGGGATTGGTCGTCCCGTTGGCGAAGGTCACCGGACCGAAGGGGTTCCAGTAGTTGCTGGCCGGGATGCTGATCACGCCCGAGGACAGGGTGGCGATCGGCGCCTGCAGGGCGCTGGTCTTGGCGTGGTACAGGCCCAGCTCGCCGAAGACGGTCAGGTTGTCGGAGATGTCGTAGTGGCCGGTCAGGAAGACGTTGGTGCGCTTGAGCTCCGGGATCACCGTGGTGCCCAGGGTGGCCGAGTTGAAGCGCAGGTCGCGATCGGCGGCCGAGGTGGCCAGGGCGCCGTCGTCGATGCACATGCCGCCGCTGATGTTCAGCTGGCAGCCCGCGAACGTCGAAGGCTGGATGTGGAAATAGCCTGCGCTGCTGGTCAGCGCCGTCGTTCCCTGCCGCACCGTGCCGAAGCTCTGCGGGGTCTGGACATAGGCCCACGGCGTCGTGGTGCTGCGGCCGTCCAGGCTGGCGACGCCGTCGAAGCGGGTGCCGGCGAACAGCGGACGGCGGTCCAGCGAAGCGGTGTAGTCCTGATCCGTCGAGCGCATGCTGGTGCGCTGATCATACGAGACGAACGCGCTGATATTGCCGCGGCCGTCGGCGAAGTTCTTCCCGCCGAAGGCGTTGAAGTTGTACTCCTTCAGGTTCGTCCCCTCGGCGAAGCCGTACTGGCCCGAGGCGGTCAGGCCGTCGACATCGTCGCGCAGCACGGTGTTGACCACGCCGGCCACGGCGTCGGCGCCGTAGATGGCGGCCGCGCCATCCCGAAGCACTTCCAGCCGCTTGAGGCCGCTCACCGGGATGGCGCTGGTGTTGTAGGTCAGCACCGGCACGAGGTTGTCGTTCGCCTGGCTGGTCGGGTGGGTCACCACCCGGCGGCCGTTGAGCAGCACCAGGGTGTTGCCGATGCCCAGGTTGCGCAGGTTCACCGAACCGACGTCGCCCCGGGCGCTATTGCTGCTGCCCGGCAGATACTGGGCGTTGAAGTTGACGTCGCCCATCTGCGGGATGGACCGGAAGAGCTCATCGCCCGACACCGCGCCAGAGGCGCCGATCTGGTCTTCGCCGACCACCGTCACCGGCAGGGCCGCATTGACCTTCGCGCCCTTGATTTGCGAGCCGACGACCACGACGGCCTCGATCTCGGTGGGTTCCGCTGGCGGCGCGGTCTGGCCCCAGGCCTGGGCGGCGAAACTCGCGGCGCAAAGCGCCGTCGTCGCAAGCACGAGCTTGCGGTGGTTGATGTTCATAAAAGCCCCTCCAATAAACGCAACGCGCGAGCCATCCCCCGCCCCGCTTCAATCGAAACAGGGCGTGGCTCACGCCACACTCCGAACACAAGTGGATCGCACCGCATTATTCCCATCAAACAGGTGGGGTTTTAAATTGGAATTTTTCTGATAGCGGACGCAGATATGGCCATAGAAACAGCCCTAACGGGGCCTCTTTGCCCAAGCTAGAGGCAAATATTTGCCCCAAGAAATGGATTGACGAACGGGCCGGAACAACCTCCGCGACCGGAGGAAATCACCCCTGAAATCCAGGGCGCGGCGCGACCGGCCTCGCGATGAGCGGACAAGTCGCCCCAGGGTGGCGAATTTCGGAAACAAGGATCGCCGGGCCGTGTCTGGCGGGCGATCATCACGACGATCCGCGGCGGCTCCTCCGCGGCGACCTTGTCGTCGGCGAGGAGACCAAAGGCGGCGCCTCGTCTCGGCGCGCATGCGCCATGCGACCTCGGGAAGCCCCGAGCAAGCCTTCGCCGCCGGTGATGGGCGTCGAAGGCCAGCCAGGAACTTCCCGAGCCGCGGGAAAGGACGCTCTCGCGCCTCCCCTCCTAGAACTTGGCGCGCACGCCGAAGAAGAAGCGCGAGCCGAAGGTCTCGTTGCCGATCCGGCGGACGGCGTTGTTGTTCTCGATCCGAACTTCGTCGGTGAGGTTCACGCCTTCGAGGAAGACCGTGAAGTTGTCGTTGATGTTGTAGCTCGCCGAGGCGTCGAGCGAACCGTAGGCCTCGTTGAACTCGGGCAGATTGCCCCGCCCGGCGGCCGTGATCAGCCACTGGTCGCGCCAGTTGTACGAGGCGCGGGCGCTGAACTTGTCGTTCTCGTAGTAGAGCGAGACGTTGTAGCTCTTCCGCGACAGACCCGGGAACGGCAGGATCTCGCCGGTCAGTTGGTTCGTGCCCTTGAAGCCCTTGTCCTTCTGGTAGGTGTAGTTGGCCAGGACGCCGAAGCCATCGAACGGCGCGGGCAGGAAGTCGAAGGCGTACTGCCCGCCGATCTCCAGGCCGTTGATGTTGACCTGGTCCGTGCCGTTGATCGGGCGCGTGATGTTGTAGGTCGTGCCGTCGATCACCTCCGCCGCGGACTGGTTGGTGATGAACGACGAGATCTCCTTCCGGAAGAAGGTCGCCGAAACGAAGCTGTCGCGGCTGAAGTACCATTCCAGGCCCGCGTCATAGGCGGTGGCTTCGAACGGCTTCAGATCGGGATTGCCGCGCGAACCGGTCAGGCCGACGACGTCGATGCTGCGGCGCAGGGCCAACTGGCTCGGCGCGGCGCGCGCCAGAACCTTGCTGGCCGCGGCCCGGCCAATCAGGGTGTTGGGGATGAACTCGAAGCGCAGGTTCAGCGACGGCAGGGTCTTGGTGTAGCCGCCGTCCTGCGAGCCCTTCACGAAGTTGACCGGAGCGCCGCCGCCGGGACCGGTGGTGCGGTTATAGCCGGTGGAGACGGTCTTGGTGTCGACGACGCGGACGCCCAGCGTGCCGCTGACCGGCACGGGCAGGCTCTGGAAGTCGAACGCCGCCTGGACGTAGGCGCTCTTGGTCTTTTCCTCGACCGACCAGGTGTCGAGGAAGGCCTGGAAGCTGCCTTGGCCGCCGGCGCTCTCGGCCGTGTTCGGATTGGGGTTCACGCCGTAGACGTCGTTCTGAAGGCCCGCCGCCGCCAGGGTGGCCGCGTAGGTGGCCATGGTGTTGTTGTTCCAGTAGCGGATGCCGCCCGAGTAGCCGAGGTCGCCGGTCTTGAAGAACGGGATGTCGTTCGTCACCGAGTTGGTGTTGACGATGCCCTCGATGGTGGCGCAGGGCACGCTCACCGCGACCGCGGCGCCGCCGCTGGCGTCGCCCCGGCAGGTCAGGCGCGTGGTGCGCTGGTAGAGGATCTGATCCGTCTGGAACTGCCGCGCCTGGACGCCGGCTTTCAGCGAGGTCAGCCACGAGACATCGGGCCGGTAGGTGACGTTGAACTGCTCGGCGGTTTCCTCGGAAGTGTTGTTCCGGGGATTGAACACCGCGTCGAGGCGATTGATCCCTTGGCCGCTGGTGACGTCCAGGCCCGGGAACGAGAAGTTCGGAGCGCGCTGGCCGCCGGTGTAGTCGATCACCGCGCGCGGCACGCCGAACACCGTCGCCGTGGAATTGATCTCGTTGTTCTGGACCTCGGCGTTGGAGTAGTCGAGGCGGGCGTCGAACACCCAGCGGTCGAGCTTCCATTCACCGCCGAGCGCGGTCGTGTACTGGGTGCGCTTCAGATCGCCGAGGATGTTGCGATAGGCCAGGTCCATCGGGAAGGCGGCGCTGCTGGTCAGCTCGATGTGATTGACCGTGTTGTCCGCGCCCAGCGTCGTCTTGCTGTAGTCGATCAGGCCGCCCGAAGCGCCGAGTTGGAGGAACGAGCTGTTCACCTTCTCGGTGGCGGTGGCGTAGGTGCCGTCCAGATAGGCCCGGAAGCTGTCGTTGGGGCGCCATTCGAGAATGCCGTTCAGGGCCTTCCGCTCGGTCTTGCGGCGATCCATGATCAGGCGCGGGATCTCGGGGACCCAGTCCAGCGTCCCGTCGCCATTGACGTCGGTGCTCCGCCCGGGCGTCGCGCCCGCGCCGGTGGCCGTGGCGGCCCGGCGGACCCAGCCCGTGGTGCGGGCGTTGTTGCTGTCGAGGTGACGCTTTTCCCAGGTGCCGGAGAGCAGCACGCCCAGCGTGTCGTTCAGGAAGGTCCGGCTGCCGATCAGGGCCAGCTTGGGGTCATATTCCTTGGCCAGGTTCGAGTAGACGCCCTGCACCGAGCCCGCGACGAAGGGCTCCTTCTTGTCGAACGGGCGACGGGTGATCACCCGCACCGTGCCGCCGATGCCGCCTTCGGTCATGTCGGCGGTCGGCGACTTGACGACATCCAGACGCGAGACGAACTCGACGGGGATGTCGCGGAAATCGACGGCGCGGTCGCTGCCGCCCACGGTGAGGGACAGGGCCGAGGAGCCGTTGATTTCAACGCGGTTGAGGCTGGGATCGGCGCCGCGGATGCTGACGCCCCGGCCTTCGCCGTCCTGGCGGCTGATCTGCACGCCCGTGACCCGCTGCAAGGCTTCCGAGAGGTTCTTGTCCGGGAACTGGCCGATATCCTCGGCCGAGATGCTGTCGACGACCTGCAGCGACTGGCGCTTGACGTCCATGGCGCTGCGCAGCGAAGCGCGAATGCCCGTGACGACGATCTCCTCGACGACATCCGGTTCGGCCGGCGCGGGCGCGGACTGGGCCATGGCGGTGGTCGGCGCCCCGGCTAGCGCGGCCGCCAAGGCGGCCACGGAAATGCTGGCGCTCATCGCCACGCGCGAAAACTTGGTCATGGTGTCCCCTCCACTCTGTCGCGTTCACCAGGCGCCGGGGGGAACCCCCTCTAGCGACCCAGTTCGCAATTCCCATATTATGAAATGCGATCCCTATAGACGGGATATTATGGACATTGTTCGGGCTTGTCGACCCTCTCGGATGGGAATCCGCCTCGCGCCTGGCGAGGTCGCTTCCGCGCGATCGGTCGCGGCGCCTCGCGCCTCGGCGGCGGGACCCAGCGGTGTCGTCTCGATTTTTAGGGATTCGGCTCGGCCAGCGGCAAGCCGTCGCGACCCTGGCCACGCCGTTATTGGCGGCGTCGTGGCGCTCGCGACCGGGTCGCCGATAGGAAGGATTATCCCGCCGGTCGCGGGCGACGGCGATCAGGCGGGACTTGCTGTCGCCAACGTTTCCAGGCGATGGGCCTCTAGGCCGAGATGGGAGGACGCTCGCCGTCCAGGCCGCCGACCACCAGCTTCAGCAGCGGCCGCGTCGTGGCCGTGCCCGCGCCACGCAGTTCTTCCCCCAGCATATGGAAGTAGCTCGCTATGCGGGTGTCCTGTTCGTGGCGGGCCAACACGTCCATGGCCTCGGCGAACTCCTGCCGCGACGCCGCGCCCTTGGCGGACAGAACGCCGACGAGAGCCGCGAACAGACCGGTCTGGATCTGCAACAGCGAAGGTTGGTCGGGCATTTCCATTTCGACGCTCCTCGTCGCGACGACACCTGAGTATATTGCCCCGCGTCGCCAGAAGCGCCCAATGAAAACGAACGTTTACATCCGAGGCGAATTGCCACACTCGAGCTGGACGGAGTAAATTCCGAAATCATTATTTACGGATATTGGTGCGACAACTTGTCCACTCTACCGACTGGACATGGCGCAACCGCCTATCCGGCAGGGATTTGACCCGTTCCCGCGTCGGCGCTCTACTGGCCGCATGACGAAGAACAGCTTCAAGGGCGGATGTCTGTGCGGCGCGCTGCGCTGGGAGGCCGACCGCGCGCCCGACTACATGGGGTTGTGCTGCTGCGGCGATTGCCGCAAGGCCTCGGGCTCGGGCTTCATCCCGTTCATGGGTTTTCCGGCCGCGGCGCTGACGATCACCGGGTCGTCGCGGCAGTATCGCTGCCAGGCTTTCAGCGGCGACGTGTCGACGCGCAACTCCTGCCCGACCTGCGGCGGCCTGGTCTTCGGCGGCGAGCACGGACTGAGCGACAGCCACACGATCTACGCCGGCAGTCTGGACGACCCCGGCCTGTTCAAGCCAGCCATGGTGCTGTTCGATCGCGAGCGGCCAGAGTGGGTGGTCCCGCCCGAGGGCCTGACGCGCTACCCGGCGATGCCGGAGTAGCGCGCCGATCGACTAGCCGCCCGGCAGCGTGCCTGGCCGGATATAGGCGAACATGTGGCTGACCCAGTCGGGCTTGCCCAGCGGAACGCCCTTGTGGCGCAGGATCGCGTAGGCGGTCGTCGCGTGGAAATAGAACTGGGCCAGGGCCCAGTCGCGCACGAACTGCGCGCCGGTCATGTCGAAGACGATCCCGTTGGGCAGCTTCAGCTCGATCGCCTTTTCGGCCGTCCCGTCGAAGGCCGAGGCCGGCGTCGCCTCGAGCCGCGCGACCGCGTCGGCCAGCTGGGCGCGCAGCCCCTCGAAATCCGTCGCGTCCTCGGCCGGCGCGAACGAGTCGGCGCCCGTCAGGTGGCGCAGCAGATCGCTGGCCTGGGTGCAGACGAACCGCACCTGAGTCGACAGCGGGAACATGTCCGACGCCAGGCGCGCGCCGATCAGATCGCTCGCGGGGATCCCTGCGTCCGCCGCGAAGGCCTCGGCCTTGGTCAGCTGGGCCGACAGGCCCTTGATCATCTGAAGGTAGGTCGGAACGGCGATCGCGTACGGATCCATGGCGTCTTCTCCCCGCGGCGCCGATCGCGCGCGCCCCAAGGACTTAGGCGCTCGGCCCGAAACGCGCCACTAGGTCATAGGCCTCGCCCGGGAAGATTTGGCGGACGCGGGTGACGCCCCGCCCTTCCCGCCAGGTGCGGCGATCGACGACCAGACAAGCCGCGCCCTCGTCGAGGGCCAGCAGCCGCGCGACCTCGGCGTCGGCGTTGACCGCGCTGATCCGGCTCTCGGCCTCGCTCCAGGCGACGTGCTCCAGCAGCCAGGCGCCTGGGGTGGTCTCGATGAAGTCTTCAGCATCCATCCGCGGCGCGGCGGCCAGCGCGACGAGACGGCGCTCCAGCGCGAAAGGGCGACCGCCGGCGTCGTGGACGCCGTCGAGCGCCAGCAGCTTGCCGCCGGCGGCGAGTTCGACCTCGCCAGGCGCATCGCGATCCGCATCGCGCACGACGCGCGCCAGCAAGCGAAAGGCGTAGGCCTCGCCGCGCGCCTCGATCTCGGCCTGGATGTCGGGGATGTTGAGGACCGGGGCGTGGACCTTGGGCCGCGCCACGAACGAGCCGGCCCGCTTGCGGCGCACGATCAGCCCGGCGTCGACCAGGGCGGTCATGGCCTTGCTGACCGTCATCCGCGCGCAGCCATACCGCTCCATCAGTTCGGTCTCGAACGGCACGCGATGGCCCGGCGGCCAGGCGCCGGAGCGGATGCGGCCCTCGATATCTGCGCGGATACGCTGGTGCAGCGGCGCGACGCCCGAACCCGGAGCCTCTTGAACGCGAGCGTCGGTCACTGGACAAGCCTCATCATTCGCAAATATGACTATACATATTAGCGCGCCGCAAGAGCCCGCCGCCTCCCGCCGACCGCTACCTCTGGAGACCCGAGTGACCGAGCTTGTTCTGAACCCTGGCGATGTCCCGCTGGCCGACTGGAAGGCGATCTATCGCGGCGCCGGCGCGCGGCTGACCGACGGCGCCTGGCCGGTGATCGCCGCCAGCGCCGAGGCGGTCCAGCGCATCCTGGCCAAGGGCGAGCCGATCTACGGGATCAATACCGGCTTTGGGAAACTGGCCAGCGTCCGCATCGGCGACGAGGACCTGGCCACTCTGCAGCGGAACATCGTCCTCTCGCACGCCGCCGGCGTCGGCGAGCCCTCCCCCGTCCCCGTCATCCGCCTGATGATGGCGCTGAAGCTGGCCAGCCTTGCGCAGGGCGCCTCGGGCGTGCGGGTCGAGACCGTGCGCCTGCTAGAGGCCATGCTGGTCCAGGGCCTGACGCCCGTCGTGCCCTGTCAGGGTTCGGTCGGCGCCTCGGGGGATCTCGCGCCGCTGGCGCACATGGCCGCGACGATGATCGGGGTCGGCGAGATCTTTGTCGGCGGCAAGCGCGTTCCGGCCGCCGAGGCTCTGAACGCGGCGGGCCTGTCCCCGCTGACGCTGGGCCCAAAGGAGGGCCTGGCCCTGCTGAACGGCACCCAGTTCTCGACCGCCAACGCCCTGGCCGGGCTGTTCGAGGCCGAGCGGCTTTTCCAGACCGCCCTGGTCACCGGCGCCCTGTCGACCGAGGCGGCCAAGGGCTCGGACACCCCGTTCGACCCGCGCATCCACACCTTGCGCCGCCACGCCGGCCAGATCGAGACCGCCGCCGCCCTGCGCGCCCTGATGGCCGGCTCGGCGATCCGCGCCTCGCACCTGAAGGAGGACGAGCGGGTCCAGGATCCCTACTGCCTGCGCTGCCAGCCGCAGGTGATGGGCGCGGCGCTGGACGTGCTGCGGCAGGCCGCCGCCACCCTGGCGACCGAGGCCAATGGCGTCTCGGACAATCCGCTGATCTTCCCGGAGGCTGACGAGGCCCTGTCGGGCGGCAATTTCCACGCCGAGCCCGTGGCCTTCGCCGCCGACATGATCGCCCTGGCCGTCTGCGAGATCGGCTCGATCGCCGAGCGGCGGATCGCCATGCTGGTCGACCCGGCGCTCTCGGGCCTGCCGGCGTTCCTGACGCCCAAGCCCGGTCTGAACTCCGGCTTCATGATCCCGCAGGTGACCGCCGCGGCCCTGGTCTCGGAGAACAAGCAGAAGGCCTATCCGGCCAGCGTCGACTCGATCCCGACCTCGGCCAACCAGGAGGACCACGTCTCGATGGCCGCCCACGGCGCGCGGCGCCTGTTGGCCATGGTCG
>CAKZJK010000410.1 GCA_936942565.1 uncultured Caulobacter sp.
CGACCAGTCGCGCCGGAGACGTCCCATGCCCAAGGCCTTGAAGCCGCCCGCCGAGGAAGCGGAAGGATCCTGCGCCTGCGGCGGCGTCCGCCTGGCGATCGGCGTGCCGGCGCGCTGGGCGTTCCACGATCACTCGGCCGCCAGCCGCCGCGCCCAGGGCTGCGCCTATGTCACCTATGTCGCCAGCTATCGAAGCCGCTTCCGCTGGCTGGAAGGCGAGGCGCTGGTCACGCGCCATGAGCACGAAGGGACCACGCGCGGCTTCTGCGCTCGCTGCGGGACGCCGCTGTTCATGGCCCGGCAGCGCGCCCCGACCATGATCAACCTGCCGCGCGCCCTGTTCGAGACCCGCACCGGCCGCGAGCCGCGCTACCACACCTTCCTCGACGAGGCGCCCGACTGGGCCTATGGCGGCGGCAAGCTGGTCCCCCTGAAGGGGTATCCCGGCGTGATGTGGGAGCGGCCGAAGGCCAAGCCCAGGCGCAAGCCGATCGACGACTTCCTCTAGTGTCTTTCCGTCGGATCCGCGATCCGGCCGGAAGGGCTCTAGCGCCCCTCCAACGCCGCCAGCACCGCCGGCTGCAATCGCGCCAACTCGGCCAGGCGCTCGACGAGGGCGTCCTTGCTGTCCACCGCCAGGCCGTCGCGCAGGCGGGCCATGCGGTCGCGGACCTTGGAGAGGTCGGCGGCGTTGGCGGCGGCGACCACGGCCGCCTGGTGCTTGCAGGCGCCGAACTTCTCGAAGCCGGGGCAGGTGCAGGTCCCTTCGCCCGCCGGCGCCCATAGCTGCACGACATAGAGGTCGCCGACGCTGCCGGTGACGTGGGCGGTGACCTTCTCGTCCTCGATCGCCACGAGGTCGACATCGCCCTTCTCGGCCATGGCCACGCCGGTGTCGAACCAGCGCTCGTCCATCCGCTCGCGCCACGTGTCAGTGTCGAAGAGACTCATGCCTCGTCCTCGATGCGGTGGATGTCGTCGTCAGACAGGCCGAAGTGGTGGCCGATCTCGTGGACCAGAACGTGGGTGATGAGGTCGCCGAGGCTGACGTCGCCACGCTCGGCCCATTCGTCGAGGATCGGCCGGCGGTACAGGAACACGCGCGAGGGCTGGGTCGCGAAGTCCAGCACCGAGCGCTGGGAGAGATCGACGCCCTGGTAGAGGCCGGTCAGCTCGAACGGGTCGGGGATGCCGAGCGCCTCGAGGACCTCCTCGTCCGGGAAGTCGTCGACCCGGATCACCACGTCGCCGGCCAGCTTTCGGAAGCCGTCGGGCAGGGCGTCGAAGGCCGCCTTGCCCAGGGCGGCGAAGTCGTCCAGCGACGGGGCGAGGCGATCGGACCAGGTCATGGCCTTCCAAATAGAGCGATTGGCGGGCGGCGCCATAGGGCTTCTCCGATCTTCCCGGCGAATGCCGGGACCCAGAT
>CAKZJK010000411.1 GCA_936942565.1 uncultured Caulobacter sp.
CAGGCCGGTGATCGGCAGGGTCGAGGTGTTGGAGCCGAAGATGGCGGTCTCGGCCAGCTGGGCCTCGGCCTTCTTGGTCACCTCGGCCTTGATCTCGCGGTTCTCGAACACCGCCTCGATGACGAGGTCGCTGCCCTTGACGTGATCATAGTCGGTGGTCGGGGTGATCAGGGACAGGACCTTGTCGGCCTTTTCCTGGTTCATCTTCCCGCGCGACACGGCCTTCTTCAGCAGGCTCTCGGCGTAGGCCTTGCCCTTCTCGGCGGCTTCCTGGCTCTGATCGATCAGGACGGTCTCGATGCCGGCCATGGCTTGGACATAGGCGATGCCCGCGCCCATCATGCCCGCGCCCAGCACGGCGACCTTCTTGGCTTCCGACGGCGGGACATTGGCCGGACGGCCCGAGCCCTTGCCCAGCTCCTGCAGGGACAGGAACAGGGTGCGGATCATGCCCTTGGCCTGGGGCGACATCATCGTCTTCAGGAAGTAGCGGGTCTCGATGCGGATGGCCGCGTCGAACGGCACCTGCGTGCCCTCATAGACCGCCTTGAGGATGTTCAGCTGGGCCGGATAGTTGCCGTAGGTCTGCTTGCGCAGCATGGCGTTGCCCATGACGAACACCTGGCTGCCGGTCGGGGTGTAGGGACCGCCGCCGGGCAGCTTGAAGTCCTTCTTGTCCCACGGCGCGACGGGGTCGCCCTTGGTCTTCACCCAGGTCTTGGCGGCCTCGACTTCCGAGCCCGGGGCGACCACCTCGTGGACGACCTTCAGGGCCAGGGCCTCCTGCGGCTTCATCGACTTGCCTTCCAGCAGGTACGGCGCGGCGGCCATCACGCCCATCAGGCGCGGCAGACGCTGCGTGCCGCCGGCGCCCGGCAGCAGGCCGACCTTGGCTTCCGGCAGGGCCAGCTGGGTCTTCGGATTGTCGCCGACCACGCGGTAGTGGCAGGCTAGGCAGATCTCGAGACCGCCGCCCATGGCCAGGCCGTTGATCGCCGCGGCGACCGGCTTGCCGCAGGTCTCCAGGCCGCGGAAGGCCTTGTTCAGCGCGAAGCCGGCGTCGAACGCCGCCTTCAGGCCGGCTTCACCGCCCGCCGAACCGCCGGCCAGGCCGCCCGAGCCGCCCAGTTCGCCGAGGTCGGCGCCGGCGCAGAAGCCGCTGGCCTTACCCGAGGTGATGACCGCGCCCTTGATGGCTTCGTCGGTCTTGATGCGCTCGACGATCTCGCCGATTTCCTTGATGACCGAAGCGGTCAGGGTGTTCATCGAACGGCCGGGCACGTCGAAGGTGACGAGGGCCACGCCGTCGGCCACCGCGTGGTGCATCTTGTAGTACACGGCGAACTGCTTGTCCCACAGGCCGGCGATGACATGCACCTCCCACAGCGGCCGGCTGCGGTCCATCAGCGCGCCGTGCAACTGCGACACCAGCGCCAGCAGCTCGCGGATGCGCCCCGGCCGCGGCAGGGCGGAGTGGCGCAGGTGGTAGTCCAGCTCGAACTCCTCGTCCTCCTCCCAGTGCCAC
>CAKZJK010000412.1 GCA_936942565.1 uncultured Caulobacter sp.
GGGCTTCGGCGGCGGTGATATGCATGGCGCTTACGTCCGTAATTCTCGGCGACGCTATACGCGCTGTCGCCAGTGTCAAGCCGCCGGGTCCCGGGTCCGGGCCGCCGCCGAGCGGTTAGCCCCTCATTGTCAATGACACCGGTTTCCACTAGAGACTCGGGCAAACCCGCCGAGCCGGGCTTGAGCCGAATTCCAGGGAGGATCCACGGCGTGACCGTTTCTGAGGCCTACAGCGAGGCGTTCGCCCCCTCGGCCATTGCTCCCCAGTTCGTCAAGGCCCGCCAAGCGGGCGTTTCGGTGCCCGGCTACCCGGGCGACGTGATTCCCTCGACCATGGCCGACGGCTACGCGGTGCAGGACATCGCCATCGATCTGTGGCCCGACGAACTGGTCGGCTGGAAGGTTGGCCTGGTGCCGCCGCAGCATCGCGAGCGCCTTGGCGCCGAGCGTCTGGCCGGCTGCATCTTCAAGTCCAAGGTCCAGCAGGCCAACACCAACGGCCAGCCCAACACCTTCCGCGCCATCGAGGGCGGCTTCTGCGCCGTCGAGGCCGAGTTCATCATCCGCCTGGGCAAGGACGCCCCGGCCGACAAGACTCAATGGACCGCCGAGGAAGCCGCCGATTACGTGGGCGAGCTGCTGGTCGGCGTCGAGATCGCCGGCAGCCCGCTGAAGACCATCAACGCCCTGGGCCCCACGGTCGTGGCCTCCGACTTCGGCAACAATGATGGTCAGATCATTGGTCAGGCCATTTCCAACTGGCGCGACATCGCCTGGGAGGATATGCCGGTCGAGACCATCATCAACGGCAAGTCGGTGGGCAAGGCCTCCGCGGCGACCATTCCTGGGTCTCCGCTGGCGGCCCTGGCCTTCCTGCTGGGCGCGGTCGCCGCGCGCGGCAAGCCGTTGAAGAAGGGCATGATCGTCACGACCGGCGCGACCACGGGCATTCACGACGTGGCCGCCGGCGATGTGGCCCACGTCGATTTCGGCCCGTTCGGAACCGTGGACTGCGTCGCCGTTCCGGCGAAATAAAAGAAACCAAGGGAAGGAAGGCCAAGGTCCATGGACGTTTCAAAAGCGCCCCCGCCAATGCCTGAGGGGCCCTCCGAGAAGATCGGGCGGTACCGCTGGGTGATCGTCACGCTGCTGTTCGCGGCGATGGTCATCAACTACGTCGATCGCCAGACGATCGGCCTGCTGAAAGCCGATCTCTCCAAGGAGTTCGGCTGGGATGAGAAGCACTACGCGGACCTCGTCTTCTACTTCCAGCTCGCCTACGCCGTGGCCTACGTGGCCTGGGGCAAGATCATGGACAAGATCGGGGCCCGCTGGGGCTTCGGCATCGCCTTCCTGATCTGGCAGGTCGCCCACATCGCCCACGCCGGCGCCAGCCACATCACCGGCTTCATCGCCGCGCGCATGGGCCTGGGCATCGGCGAAGCCGGCGGCTTCCCGGGCGGCATCAAGGCCGTGGCCGAGTGGTTCCCCAAGAAGGAGCGCGCCTTCGCCACCGGTCTGTTCAACGCCGGCACCAACATCGGCGCCATCGTCACGCCGCTGGTCGTCCCTGGAATCGTTCTGGCCTTCGGCTGGCAGATGGCCTTCATCGTCACCGGCGTCGCCGGCCTGGTCTGGCTGCCGATCTGGCTGCTGGTCTATCGCCGCCCGCGCGAGGTGAAGAAGCTGTCGCCCGCCGAACTGGCCCACATCGAGCAGGACCCGGCCGATCCGGTCGAGAAGATCGGCTGGGGCAAGCTGCTGACCAAGCGCGAGACCTGGGCCTTTTCGCTGGGCAAGTTCCTGATCGACCCGATCTGGTGGATGTTCCTGTTCTGGCTGCCGGACTTCCTGGGCAAGCGCTATGGCCTGGATCTCAAGACCTTCGGCCCGCCGCTGATCGCCATCTACCTGCTGTCGGACGTCGGCAGCGTGGCCGGCGGCTGGATGTCCTCGACCCTGATCAAGCGCGGCGCCAGCATCAACAAGGCCCGCAAGCTGACCATGCTGGTCTGCGCCCTGCTGGCCGTGCCCGTGATCTTCGCTTCGTACGCCAGCTCGGTCTGGCTGGCCGTGCTGATCATCGGCGTCGCCACCGCGGCCCACCAGGGCTTCTCGGCCAACCTCTACACCCTGCCCTCGGACGTGTTCCCGCGGGCCGCCGTCGGCTCGGTCGTCGGCATCGGCGGCATGCTGGGCGCTTTCGGCGGCATGGTGTTCTCCAAGTACATCGGCAACGTCCTGGACAGCATCGGCACCTACGCGCCGATCTTCCTGGTGGCCGGCAGCGCATATCTGCTGGCCCTGTTGGTCGTCCACCTGCTGACGCCCAAGATGGAGCCGGTGAAGATCTAATCTTCGAGGTTCACGCGATCGCGATCCGGGCCGGGGAGCAATCCCCGGCCCTTTTCGTTTACAGCTTCGCCATGCCCCACTCTCGCACCGTCAACGTCGCCCTGGTCGGATACGGCTATGTCGGCAAGACCTTCCACGCCCCACTGATCGCCGCCACGCCGGGCCTCGCTCTGGCGGCCGTGGTGTCGAGCGATCCCGCCAAGGTCGCCGCCGACCGTCCGGACGTTCGGGTGGTCGCCGACCTGGGCGCCGCCCTCGCCGATCCGGCCATCGAGCTGGTGGTCATCGCCACGCCCAACGCCCTGCACGCACCACAGGCGATCGCGGCCCTCGAGGCCGGCAAGCACGTCGTGGTCGACAAGCCCTTCGCCCTCACCGCCGCCGAGGCTCGGACCATGGTCGACGCCGCCGACCGCGCCGGCAAGCTGCTGACCGTCTTCCACAACCGCCGTTGGGACAGCGACTTCCTGACTCTCCAGCGCCTGGTCGCCGACGGCGCGCTGGGCCAGATCGTTCAGTACGAGAGCCATTTCGACCGCTTCCGCCCGGTGGTCCGCGACCGCTGGCGCGAGCGAGCGGGCCCCGGCGCGGGCGCCTGGATGGACCTTGGCCCGCATCTGCTGGACCAGGCGCTGGTGCTGTTCGGCGAGCCGCTGGCCATCTCCGCCGATATCGGGATCCAGCGGCCCGGCGCCGGCGCCGACGACTACTTCCACGTGGTGCTGCGCTATCCCACCTTGCGCGTCATCCTGCATGGCAGCCTGCTGACCGCCGCCAGCGACCCGCGCCTCTCTGTTCACGGAACCGCCGGCAGCTTCGTCAAGCACGGCCTCGATCCGCAGGAAGCCCAGCTGAAGGCCGGCATGGTCCCCGGCGCCCCCGGCTATGGCCGCGACAGTCGCCACGGGGTCCTGACCACGGTCGAGAACGACGTCCAGGTTCACGCCGACGTCAGCCCCGAACCGGCCGACTACCGCGCCTTCTACGCCGGCGTGCGAGAGGCGATCGTCACCGGCGCGCCGCGCAACGCCTCCGTCAAGGCCGCAACCGAAGTCTCACTGCTCTGCCTTTATGCTGCCGATTTCCAGCTTCTGTCCGGCAGCAATCCCGAAATTGCCGAGGTGATCCGGAAGACCGCGATGGAACGCCGCGAGGCGCATCGGAATTGAACCAACGATCGGTTTGCCTGCGTCCACGCACTTGCGA
>CAKZJK010000413.1 GCA_936942565.1 uncultured Caulobacter sp.
TTCGACGGTCTCGACACCTTCGCGGACGTCTTCGTCAACGGGACCAAGATTCTCTCGGCGGACAACCAGCATCGTCGCTGGCGCGTGCCGGTGAAGTCCGTGCTGAAGGCTGGCGCCAACGAGATCGTCATCGCCTTCAAGTCGCCGATCAAGAAGCTGCAGCCGGAGATCCTGAAGCAGCCCTACGTGCTGCCGGGCGCCTACGACTCGGCCTTCGGCGACGAGCCGCAAGCCAAGCACACCTCGACCTACGTCCGGAAGTCACCCTACCACTACGGTTGGGACTGGGGCCCGCGCTACGTCACCGAGGGCATCTGGCGCGAGGCGCGGCTGGAGGCCTGGGACGAGGCGCGGATCGACGGTTTCCGTATCCGCCAGGATCAGGTGACCGCCGACCACGCGCGTCTCTCCGCCGAGTTCGAGATCGAGTCCGACGCCACGCGCGCGGTCGAGCTGGCCGTCGCCCCGACGGCGCCGGACGGCGCGGCCCTGCCGGTCGTCCGCCAGAGCGTGACCCTGGTTCCGGGTCTCAACCGCGTCTCGCTTTCCGTACCGGTGACCGCCCCCAAGCTGTGGTGGCCGGCGGGCTACGGCCGCCAGGATCTCTACCGCTTCGACGCCAGTGTCGCCGTGGGCGGCGCGGTCGTGGCCAAGACCGAGCGCCGCTCGGGCCTGCGGACCGTCGAGCTGCGCCGCCAGCCCGACGCCTGGGGCAAGAGCATGGCGTTCGTGATCAACGGCGTGCCGGTTTTCGCCAAGGGCGCGAACCTTATCCCGTTCGACAGCTTCTCGCCCCGCGTCACCGACTCCCAGCTGAAGGCCATCCTGACCTCGGCCCGCGACGCCAACATGAACATGCTGCGCATTTGGGGCGGCGGCCACTATCAGAGCGACGCCTTTTACGCGATGGCCGACGAGCTGGGTCTGATGATCTGGCAGGACTTCATGTTCGGCGGCGCCATCCCGCCCTACGACGTCGCCTTCCGCGAGAACACCCGGATCGAGGCCGTCGAGCAGGTCAAGCGCCTGGGCGACCATCCCAGCATCATCTTGTGGAGCGGAAACAACGAGGTCCAGACTGGCTGGGAGAACTGGGGCGACCGCGTCAGCTTCAAGAAATCCCTCCCGCCCGAGGAGCGCGAGCGGATCGTCATCGGCATGACCACTCTGTTCGGCCAGGTGCTGCGGAGCGCCGTCGAGCAGAACGATCCCGACACGCCCTATTGGGCAGGTTCGCCGAGCACCGACTATGACGGCGCCGCCGATCTGCTGAACGATGGCGACCGCCACTACTGGAGCGTCTGGGGCGGTTCGCTGCCGGTCGAGGAATATCTGAACGTCACGCCGCGCTTCATGTCGGAATACGGCCTGCAGTCTCAGCCCGAGATACGGACGCTGAAGACGGTGGCCAAGCCCGAGGACATGTCGGTCAACTCCACCGTCATGCGGGCCCACCAGAAGTACGCCAAGGGCGAGGGAAACGAGCGGATCCTGTTCTACATCCGCCGCAACTACGGTGAACCGAAGACCTTCGAGGATTTCGTCTATCTCAGCCAGGTCATGCAGGCCGAAGGCATCGAGCTGGCCGCGCTGCATCATCGCGCCTCCATGCCCCAGACCATGGGTTCGCTATATTGGCAGCTGAACGATGTGTGGCCCGGCGCCTCGTGGTCCAGCCTGGACTATTATGGTCGCTGGAAGGCGCTGCAGTATCGGGCCCGCCACTTCTACGCGCCGATCGCCCTGGCCGCGATCCACGACAAGGGCGCGACGACCATCACCCTGCTGTCCGATCGCGTGACGGCCGCGCCGGTGCGCTGGCGCGTGCGGGTGATGGACGTCGATGGCAAGGTGTTCTCGGACAGCACGTCGGACGCCGAGCTGAAGCCGCTGGCGGCGACTCAAGTCGCTAGTCTCTCGGACGATACATTGTTCAGGGGCGTTGATCTGGCCCGGACCTTCGCGGTCGTGGAGCTGATCGAGGGCGGCAAGACCGTTTCGCGCTCGGTCGTCACGCCCCTTCCGGCCAAGGCGATGGCCCTGCCGAGCCCTGGCCTGACGTCGTCCTGGACCAAGACCGCCGACGGCTACGCGGTGACGATCAAGGCCGCCAAGTTGGCGCGGGCCGTGTGGCTGAGCTTCGGCGATCTGGACGCCACCCTGTCTGACAACGCCTTCGACCTCCCGCCCGGCGAAACCGTGACCATCCAAGTCGCTTCCAAGGCGCCGCTGGCCAAGCTCCAGCGTTCTCTGACCCTGCGCAGCCTGTACGGCGCCACCAAGCCCACGACGCCGTAGGACGTTTCGATGATGCTTCGACCCTTGCTCCTTTCGGCGTCGGTGACCGTGCTGACGGCGACCTCCGCTTCCGCCGCCGAGACCCCGGCGGGTCTCGTCTCGCGCATGACCCTGGAAGAGAAGGCGGCCCAGCTGCAAAGCGCGGCGCCGCCGATCCCGCGGCTGGGCGTTCGCGGCTACGAGTGGTGGAACGAGGGCCTTCACGGCCTGGCCCGAAACGGACCCGCCACGGTCTTTCCCCAGGCGATCGGCCTGGCGGCGACCTGGGACAAGGACCTTCTGGGCAAAATCGGTGAAGTGGTCTCGATCGAGGCGCGCGCCAAGTTCAACGCCGTCGGCGATCGCGACCCTAGCCGCTACGAGGGCCTGACCATCTGGTCGCCTAACATCAACATCTATCGTGACCCGCGCTGGGGGCGAGGGCAGGAGACCTACGGCGAGGATCCGCACCTGACCGGCGTTCTTGGCGTCGCCTTCGTGCGGGGCATCCAGGGACCCGATCCCGACCATCCTCGGGCTATCGCCACCCCCAAGCACTTCGCGGTCCATTCCGGCCCCGAGGCTGGGCGCCACGGCTTTGACGTCGACGTCTCGCCGCAGGATCTGGAGGCCACCTACCTGCCGGCCTTCCGCCGCGCCGTCGTGGAGGGCGGGGCGCGGTCAGTGATGTGCGCCTACAACGCGATACACGGCTTCCCGGCCTGCGCCTCGCCGCTGCTGCTGGACCAGACGCTGCGCCGCGACTGGGGGTTCAAGGGCTTCGTGGTGTCGGACTGCGACGCCGTCGATGACATGTCCCAGTTCCACTATTTCCGGCTCGACAACGCCGCCGCCTCGGCCGCCGCCCTGAAGGCCGGGGACGATCTCAACTGCGGCAACGCCTATGCTCAACTGCCGGCCGCCGTGCGCCGGGGCGATGTCGACGAGGCCATGGTCGATCAGGCGGTTACCCGCGTGTTCGAGGCTCGGGCCGCCCTAGGCGCGCTGTATGCGCCCGATCCGAAGAATCCCTACGCCAAGATCGGCCTTCAGGCGGTCAACGCGCCAGCTCACCGCGCCCTGGCGCTGGAGGCTGCGCGCAAGTCGATCGTGCTGCTGAAGAACGACAACAACCGCCTGCCGCTGGCTCCGACCGCCAAGATCGCCGTGATCGGGCCCGACGCCGACGCGCTCGAGGTCCTGGAAGCCAACTATCACGGCACGGCGGTCGATCCCATGACGCCCTTGCAGGGCCTGCGGGCCCAGTGGGGCGCGGGCAATGTCCGCTATGCCCAGGGCTCGCCGGTCGCCGAGGGCGTTCCCGTCGCCGTGCCCGAGACGGCCTTGCGCATCGGCGTGAGTTCCGACGCCGCGCAGGGCCTGACGGGGGCCTATTTCGACGATCCGGCCATGACCGGAACGCCGCGCCTCGTCCGCACCGACCGCGTCGTCAATTTTGACTGGGATCGCACGGCGCCAGCGCCGGGTCTTGATCCGTCTCGCTATGGCGTGCGCTGGACCGGCGCCTTGGTCCCGCCTGGCCCTGGCGAGTACGCCCTGGTGGTCGGCGTCGCCCGTTGCTTCGACTGCAAGGGTCATGACCCCGTCCGCCTGTGGGTCGACGATGAGCTGGTGGTCGATGACGACGGATCGGGCAAGGCGATCGAGGCCGTTCTGAACTTTGCCGACACTCGTCCGCGAAAGATCCGCCTGGAGCTCTCGCACACCGGAGAAGACCAGGGCGTGCGGCTGCAATGGCGCGCGCCGGCCGCGCCGCAACTGGCCGAGGCGGTCAAGGCCGCCAGCGAGGCCGACGTGGTGGTCGCCGTGGTCGGCCTGTCCCCCGACGTCGAGGGCGAGGCGCTTCAGATCGCGGTGCCGGGCTTCGACGGCGGCGACCGCACCGACATCGCTCTGCCGGCGTCGCAACGACGTCTGCTGGAGAGCCTGGCCGCCACCGGCAAGCCCCTTGTGATCGTGCTGACCTCGGGCGGCGCGATCGAGCTGGACTGGGCCAAGGCCCACGCCGACGCGATCCTGGCCGCCTGGTATCCGGGCCAGTCGGGCGGGACGGCCCTGGCCGAGACCCTGGCGGGACTTAACAATCCTTCCGGCCGTTTGCCCGTGA
Organism: uncultured Caulobacter sp.; assembly: GCA_936942565.1. GTDB lineage: Bacteria > Pseudomonadota > Alphaproteobacteria > Caulobacterales > Caulobacteraceae > Caulobacter. Next base: position 4,406 of record CAKZJK010000413.1, read on the forward strand.
CCTTCTACCGCTCGGCCCGCGACCTGCCGCCGCTGATCGAGTACGCGATGAAGGGGCGGACCTATCGCTATTTCGACGGCGAGCCGACCTATCCGTTTGGCCATGGCCTCAGCTACACGCGCTTCGAATACCGCGCGCCTGTCGTCTCGACCGCGACCCTGAAGGCCGGTCAGCCCCTCGTGGTGGAGGCCGAGGTGGCCAATGTCGGCGCCCGCGCTGGCGACGAGGTCGTCCAGGCCTACCTGGTCCCGCCCAAGCCCGAGGACTATCGCGGCCGGCAGGCCGATCGCCTGCTGCTGCGGACGCTGGTCGGTTTCGACCGCGTCAGCCTGAAGCCGGGCGAGAAGCGCAAGGTCCGTTTCGAGATCTCGCCCCGCGACTTGTCCCAGGTCGCGCGGAGCGGCGCGCGTGCGGTGGTCCCGGGCCGCTATACCCTGTTCGTCGGCGGCGGCCAGCCAGGTCAGGCGCCGGGGCAATCCGTCAGCTTCACGATCGAAGGCCGCCAGGAGCTTCCGCGATGAGCGCGCGTCTTTCCCGCCGTCAGGCCCTGCTGACCGGCGCGGCGGCGTTGGCCGCCGGATCCGCCAAGGCCGCGCCCTTCGTCTCGCGCCGTCCGCCGGTCGCCAGCCGACACTTCGTCAGCCCCGCCGTCGAGGCGCTGATCAAGCGCGTGAAGGCCAAGGTCGCCGATCCCGAACTGGCCTGGTTGTTCGAGAACTGCTTCCCCAACACCCTCGACACGACGGTGTTCCTGGGGGAAGCCGGCGGCAAGCCCGACGCCTTCGTGATCACCGGCGACATCGACTGCATGTGGCTGCGGGACTCCTCGGCCCAGGTGTGGCCGTACCTCTCGCTCGCGGCAAAGGCGCCCGAGCTGCGGACGCTGTTTCGGGGCGTGATCGGCCGTCAGGCGCGCTGCATCCTGATCGACCCCTACGCCAACGCCTACATGCGCGACCCCACCGCGCGCACGAACCTGAAGTGGTCTCAACAAGACATCACCGAGATGCGACCGGGCGTCGCCGAGCGGAAGTGGGAGATCGACAGCCTCTGCTATCCGATCCGCCTGGCCCATGGCTATTGGCGGG
>CAKZJK010000414.1 GCA_936942565.1 uncultured Caulobacter sp.
CCGCGCAAGGCGGTTTCCACGAGGACGGCCGCGGCACCTGGGGGCGTTCGATCGCGATCGGGCCCTGGGGCGAGGTGCTGGGAAAGCTTGACCACGACGAGCCCGGCGTGCTGATGGCGGACCTCGATCTGGCCGCGGCCGACAAGGCCCGCGCCGCGATCCCCGTGCTCAAGAACGCCCGGCCTTTCGTCGGGCCGTAAGAGCGTGTAGCCGAAAGTGGAGGCCGGTTTCGGCGCCAACATGCTCGCAAGAAGTAAAAGCAGGTCCCATCTCTAACCCATGATCAAGTACGCGCTTCAGTGCGATCAGGCTCACGAGTTCGAGGGCTGGTTCGGCTCGTCGACGGACTATGACGACCAGGCCGCGCGGGGCCTCGTCGAGTGCCCGGTCTGCGGCTCGCATGGCGTCTCCAAGCAGATCATGGCCCCCGCCGTCGCCGGGACGAAGGCCCAGCGCGCCGCGCCCGCCCCCGACCCCAAGATGCGCGAGATGATGATGGCCGCCATGGGCGAGGTCCGTCGGCACGTCGAGGACAATTTCGACTATGTCGGCGACGCCTTCGCCAAGGAGGCCCGCGCCATCCACGAGGGCAAGTCCGAGGAGCGCGGCATCTACGGCGAGGCCTCGCCGACGGAGGTCAAGGCCCTGGTCGAGGACGGGGTGCGCGTGGCGCCCCTGCCGCCCGGTCCGCCGAAGAAGACCGAGGTCAATTGAAGCGCCTCGCCCTACCGGCAATCGGATAGGGCGACGCTCGTCTCGGTCCCCGCGTAGCGCGCGTCCTCCGTTTTGCCGGTCGGGACGCACACCACCTTCAGCGGCTGGACCGGCTTCATGCCCGGATAGCGTCCGTCCCGCGCGCCGACGCGCAGGGTCTTGGCCGCGTCGTTCCAGGTCAGCAGGGTGGTGGCGCGCTCGCCCTTCTCGTAGCCATGGCCGTCGCCGGCGTCGTCATAGAGTTCGAAACGGGCGTCGCGGCCGGGGTAGATCCGGATCTCCAGCGGCTCCTGGCTGGGCTGGTCGGCGTAGCTCAGCACCGGGCCCAGGGGCAGGATGGTCCCAGCCGGCACGTGGACCGGGATCGTGTCGATGTCGGCCTTGACCGGCAAGGTCCTGCCGCCCGTGAGCTTGGCCCCCGTCCAGAAGTCGTACCACTCGCCCTTGGGCAGGTAGATCGTCCGGATGTCGGCGCCTTGCTGGATCACCGGGCTGACCATCAGGGCGCGGCCGAACATGTACTGGTCGGCCAGTCGCAGGGCGTTCGGATCGCTCCGGAAGTCCATGACCAGCGGGCGCATCATCGTGCCCGAGCGCTGGGTGACCTCCCAGGCGGTGGAATAGATGTAGGGCAGCAGGCGGTAGCGCAGCTTGTCGTAGGCGACCAGGCGGGCCTGGGTGTCGGCCTTGAAGTCCCAGAGCGCCTTGCCCTTGCCCGTGCCGTGGACGCGGAACATCGGGTTGAAGACGCCGAACTGGTACCAGCGGGTGAAGAGCTCGGCATAGGCCGGATCCTTGGGATCGCCCCCGAAGAAGCCGCCGATATCGGCCGACCAGTACGGAATGCCGCTGACCGAGAAGTTCAGGGCCGCCGGGATCTGCTTGGCGAAGGTGTGCCAGTCGCCGTTGACGTCGCCCGACCAGGTGATGGCGCCGTTGCGCTGCTGGCCGGCATAGGCCGAGCGGGTCAGGATGAAGGCCCGCTTGCCTGGCATGTCGCGGCGCATGCCGTCGTGGACCGCGCTGGTGTGCATCAGGGGATAGCTGTTGAAGGTCTCCGCGCCCGGGCCGGCGGCGGTGGGCAGGGCCGCCATCTGGCCGGGCTTGCCGCCCAGCTCGGCTTCCGAGCCGTCCAGCCACCAGCCGTCGAAGTCGAAGCGGCCGAGGTTCCGCATGATCTGGTTCCAATAGATCTCGCGGCCCTTTGGCGACCAAGCGTCGTACCAGCGGCCCTCGCCGGCCGGATAGACGTTGGGATAGGCCGGTTCGAACAGGGCGCCGGCCTTGCGCAGCTCGTCATGGTTGGCGGTGGTCAGGTCGAAGCGCGGCCAGACCGAGATGATGATGTGGGCGTTCAGGTCGTGCACGGCCTTCACCAGGCCGGCCGGATCGGGAAAGCGCTTGGCGTCGAACTGGTGGCCGCCCCAGCCGCCCGGCGCCCAGTACTGCCAGTCCTGCACGACCGCGTCGAACGGGACGCCCATCTGGCGGTAGCGCTGCACGATCGACAGGGTCTCGTCTTGGGTCTCGTAGCGCTCCTTGGATTGCCAAAGACCCCAGGTCCAGCGCGCCATCAGCGGCGCTGGACCGGTCAGGCCGCGATAGCCGGCGATGACCTGGTCGATCTCGGGGCCGACGATCAGGTGATAGTCCACGCCGCCGCCGGCCTCCGACGCGAAGCGCAGGCTGTGGGCGTACTGCGGCGTGGCGACGTCGACGCGGGTGGTCGCCGGATTGTTCCAGAGAACGCCATAACCGCGCGAGGACACCGCCATCGGCACGGCGACGTCGGTGTTGATCTGCTGCAGCAGGACGCTCGATCCGCGATAGTCCATCAGGCCAGCCTGATGCTGGCCCAGGCCATAGATCGCTTCTTGCGAGTCCAGCTCGAAACGCTGGACGGAAGTCCCGGCGTCCGTGTCGGCGGGACGGGCGCGCGTGATCCGCTGGCCCTTGGCGTCCATCGCCGCCAGCTCGCCGGACGCCCGGTCGACGCTGATCTGGAGGGCGGGAGTCCTCAGGACGATCTTGTCGGCGCCGGTCTCCAGCGTCCAGTCGACCTTGCCCGGCTGGGCGGTCACCGCGGGATTGTAGTTTCCGGTCCAGCCGTCGCTCTTCGAGAAGCGGACGCGCACGATATTGTCGGACCACGGGTCCAGTCGCAGGAGGCCGGCGGCGAGGCGGATCTCGACGCCGGTCGCGGTCTTCCGGACGAGGGTTTCTTCCGCCGCCGCGGGCGCGCGGGCCATGGCTGGACTGGCTTCGACAACGGCGAATGCCGCCGCCATCAGCGCCATGAACCCGATTCCGCTCGCCGTGGAACGCCGCATACCGTACCTCCCTGGATGTCGGGCGGCCGGCTTACGCGGCGAAAATACTCCGACAATTGTCGTACAATTGCCTGGGTCCGCGGCGCGCGTAAAGAGGGCGCGTGGTCTTAGATCGCTCGTTTCCGCCTAGGGCGAGACCGGCCGCGCTGGCGGGAACTCGATCTCGCCCGCGTAGCCCGCGCGGCGCGCGCGCTGGGCCAGGTCGTCGAGCCGAGCCTGGGGCAGGGGATGGCGGGCGTAGAGGAAGACCTTCTTCCTGTCCGGCGAGGCCGAGATGAACCAGGCGCCGGCCGGATCGGCCTCCAGCACCTCGTAGCGCCAGGTCACGAACGGCAGATAGGACACCTTCAGGCGGCGGTTGACGCCCGGATCCTCGATCACGCCCTTGCCGCGGATGGCCTTGCGCTTGCCGTCGACGCCGCCCTTCCGGCAATCGTCCTCGACGTCCACGCGCAGCGCGTCGACGCGCGTGTAGGTCGTCGTGCCGGCGACGCAGCCGTCGGTGATCCGCATCGGCGTGCGGCCAAGCTCGAGCCAGACGCCGGAATAGTGGCTAGCCGCGTCGAGGGGCGGCTGTCGGGGCTCCGCCGGGCTCTCGGCGGCGAGGGCCAGCGCGAAGGCGACGAGGGCGAACGGCGTGTTGGGCATGGCGATCTCCTTGCCCAACGCTACGGACCAGACGCTTGTCTGGACGCGCTGAAACGAGAAAGGGCGCCGAACCTCCCGGCCCGGCGCCCTTGTCTTCGATCTAGGCCGATCGATTACCGGCGATAGCGGTACTCGTAGTGGCACTTCTTCTTGCCCTTGCCGATCTCGTGACCGGCGACGGCGCCGACAGCGCCCCCGAGCAAGGTGCCTTCGGTCTTGTTGCCGTGGCCGGCGACCGTGTTGCCGAGCAGGGCGCCGCCCAGACCGCCGATCACGGCGCCGTTCTTGGCCTTGGACTTGTTGCAGACCAGGACGCGATAGCGGTCGCGCGACTGGGCGTCGGCGGCGGTGACGACCACGCTGCTGGCGGTGAAGCCGACGACGGTGGCCAGGACGAGTGCGTTCAGGCGGGCGCGCATGGCGAGCTCTCCAATGTTTCTTGTTTACGATCCCTCGGGATCAAAACGCCCAAGCTGGCGACCGGTTGCCCTGAAAGTCGGGCAGCCGACCATACAGCCTGGGCGGATAGGGATCAGCCTTCGACGCGGTAACGGCCGTCGGAGTCCGGGCAGACGCGGATGTAACGGGTCTCGACACGGCCGTTATAGTCGGTCTGCGCCGGGGCCAGGCGGCAGCGCTCGCCGGCGGCGGCGTAGCGGCCGTCGCTGTAGCGGTAGGGCTGGGTCTGCTCGTAGGTCCAGTAGTTGCCGCGGGTGTCGCACTTGGCCGAGGCGTTGCCGACCGCCGCGCCGACGCCAGCGCCGACCAGGGCGCCCAGCACCGAGCCTTCGGTCTTGGCGTTGCGCGCCGCGACGTTCGAGCCGAGGGCCGCGCCGGCCAGGGCGCCGATCACGCCGCCGACGGTGGCGTTGCGCTTGGCGTCCTGACGACAGTCGTCGCGATTGACGACGTTGGCGCTGGTGTCGACGCCGACCGCGCCGGCGTAGGGGGCGAGATAACGGTTGGCCTCGCCGGGATGACGGCGGTCATAGGCGCCGTAGCCGTTGCGGCGATCGTATTCGTCGCGGGCGGCGTAGTAGCGGTCGCGATCGCGCTGCCACTGCTCGCGGCTGACGTCGTAGCCCGAGGCGGAAGCATAGCCGCTCATGCGGAAGCGGTCGGCCTGGCGCGGGTTGCGGCGGTCATAGGCGCCTTCGCCATAGCGGCGATCGTAGTTGTAGCGAGCGCGCTCGTAGTTGGCGCGGTCACGCTCGAACTGGGCCTGTTCGGCGTAGTAGTTGGCGCTCTGGCGATACTCGGCCGCGCGATAGCGGTCGGCGTAGCTGGGGTTGCGGCGGTCATAGGCGCCGCGGCCGTAGCGGCGGTCATAGTCGTCGCGGGCCTGCAGATAGTTGGCGCGGTCACGCTCGTAAGCGGCTTGGCGATCGCGGTACTCGGCCACGCGCTCGTAGTAGTTGGCGCGCTGGTCGTCGTAGCGCTGAAGGCTTTGCTGATAGGCCGAGGTCTGGGCCATGGCGGGGGCGATCGCGCCGAACGCCATGGTGGTCGCCAGCAGCGCGGTGAGAGTCTTGGACGTCATTTGTGGGTCTCCGTTCCTTATCGAACGGATCGACGGCCGACCCCCGACACCGGGTCGCCAATCCGGGGCTCTTTGTCCCTGCGGAGACGTAAAGCGCCGGTAAGGTAGAGGTTCCGCGAAGAGGGCGTGGAACTCTCGGATCTCAAACCTCGTGTCATCCCGGCCGAAGCGTAGCGAAGAGCCGGGACCCAGGGGCGGCGCGCGCCGAGCCTGGTCACCCCCTGGGTCCCGGATAGCCTCTGCGAGGCTTCCGGGATGACACG
>CAKZJK010000415.1 GCA_936942565.1 uncultured Caulobacter sp.
CCGGGGCGGGGACAGCCTTGAGCAGGGACGGATAGACCTCGGCCACGACGACGTCGACGCCCTCGAGGTCGGCCTCGGTCAGGGTCTTGAAGCCCGTCTCGAACGGCCAGACACGCACCGCCTCGCCCCGCGCGTCCTTCAGGCGGCGGGCGGCGGGGATGCCGACGATCGCCTGACCGCCGACCGAGCCATTGTAGTAGAGCTTCCAGATCGAGTGCGCGCCTTTCGCGGCCTTGTCGGCCCGGCGGAACTCGGGAAGGTCGTCGGGACCATGCTCGCGGACGCGCTTGGGCTGCAGCGTCGTGAGCGCGTCCTTGGGCGGGCAGCCCCAGAACGGGAAGGGGCCGCCGGTCAGGCGGCGGTTGATCTCCGAGCCGACGCCAAAGCGGTTGTTGGTGTTGTCGGCCTTGTCCTTGACCATCTTGGCCAGCTGGTCCCAGACCGCGCGCCAGGGCTTGTCGCCGGGCAGGGCCAGGGCCTTGGCCAGGCCGCGCGGGAAGCCCAGCGGGAAGTCGAAGCCGACCAGGGCGCGCTCGCCGCGCTTCTTCAGGTCGTCGAGGATGGCGGCTAGGCGTGTCTCGGCCTCGGCGCGGGTCGCGGGATTGAAGCTCTCGAAGCTCAGCCGAAAGCGCACGTCGCGCTTGAGCACGCCGATCCAGATGGAGTCCGCGCCGGTGCTCGGCTTCGCCGCGGCGCTCCAATCCACGATCACATAGGCGCTGAACAGACGCGACACGGCGCACGGCTCCGAAAGAGAGAGGAAGTGGCGCTTCTACTCTTCCGGGAGCCTCGCGGCCAGATCATCAAAGCGCTTGACGCGCCGATATCAGGCCGCGTCGCGGATCTTGGTGGTCGGGCCGATCGGGCGGCCGTTGCGGGCGAACCAACGGATCGGCGGCTCGCACGACGGGCCCAGCGCCGCGCGGACGATGGCCGGCGGGCGGCGCTCTTCCGGCGTCATGAACAGGCCGTTGGTCTTCAGCTTCAAGCCGGCGACCTTGTGGGCGCCCAGCATGGTCAGCGGCACCGCGAGGACGAGGCCCAGCAGGATCGGCGCGGTCGAGGTGAACAGGTCGGGCGTGAACCAGAAGGCGCCGGCCAGGACCAGGCCGGCGACGCTGATCCAGCCCATGGCGGCCGAGGCCTCCTTGAAGCTGACCTTGTCGGCGTCGCGGCGCTGGGTGGCCCAGCCGCCGACCTTGCCGGCCAGGATCTCGACGATGGCGCGGGTCTGGGTGAACATCAGCATCGGGGCGACGAGGGCCGAGAGCAGCATCTCGACGGCCAGACCGGCGGCCATGCGGCGCTTGCCGCCGAAGCCCTTGACCTCGGCCTTGCGGCTCAAGACCAGGATCGCGCCCAGGATCTTGGGGCCGAACAGGAGAACGAAGGTGATGATCATCGCCCAGGCGGTCGCCTGGATCTCGCGCCAGTCGATCAGGGCGTGGGCCGCGGCCTGCAGGTCGGCCATGGTGAAGGCGGCCTTCTTGAGCTCGGGCATCAGGGCGCGCGAGGTGATGCCGGCCGACAAGGCGATGAACCACAGCGGCGAGAGGGCGTAGCTCAGCACGCCGATCACCAGGTGCAGGCGACTCATCCAATGCAGGCCGGGCAGGCCCACCAGCGGCATGTGCTGGATGTTGCCGCGGCACCAGCGACGGTCGCGGGTAGCGAAGTCCAGAAGGTTCGAAGGGCTCTCCTCGTAGGAGCCTTCCAGGTACGGCGCCAGGTGGACGCTCCAGCCGCCGCGGCGCAGCAGGGCGCTTTCCAGCGCGTCGTGGCTCATGACCTCGCCGCCGAAGGGTTTCGGACCGGCCAGGTGGGGCAGGCCGCAGGTCTCGGCGAAGGCGCGGGTGCGGACGATGGCGTTGTGGCCCCAGAACGAGCTTTCCGTGCCCGACCACCAGGCCAGGCCCGTCCAGGCGACGCGGCCATAGAGGCGCGTGGCGAACTGCAGGGTGCGGGCGAAGATCGTCTGGCCGTTGATGATCGTCGGCATGGTCTGGATCAGGCCGGCGCCCGGGTGACGTTCCATGGCGTCGGCCAGGCGGACCATGGCCTCGCCGGTCATCAGGCTGTCGGCGTCCAGGACCAGCATGTGCTCGTAGGCGCCGCCCCAGCGGCTGACCCAGTCGGCGATGTTGCCGGCCTTGCGGCCCGTGTTTTCCTTGCGGACACGGTAGTAGACGTTGCTATGCGCCTCGCGGCGGAAGCGGGCGAAGCAGGCCTGTTCGGCTAGCGCCACCTGAGCGTCGCGCGTGTCGCTGAGCACGAAGATGTCGAACTGGCGGCTGAGGCCCGTCTCGGCCAGCGAGGCGTCCATGGCCCGCAGGCGGGCGAAGACGGCGGCGGCGTCCTCGTTGTGCACCGGCATCAGGATGGCGGTGCGGGTATGGAGCTTGGGCATCGGCTTTTCGCTGTCGATGCCGAGCGGGTCCTTGGGCTTGCCCAGCAGGATCACGAAACCGGCCACGGCCGTGCAGAACCACAGCGACAGGGCCAGGAACAGCGGAGCCAGAAGGGTCAGGACGATGGCTTCAAGCCGGGTGACGCCGCCCAGCGCGATGGTGTCGAAAGTGGCTTTCCAGCCGGCGACGCCCATGACGATGGTCGAAAGCGCGACGAGCCAGCGGCGGAAGGTCATGTCGCCGACCAGAGCGGCCGCGCGGCGCGGACCGCCTTGCCAGAAGCCCAGCGGCTGGACCGGCATGGCCAGCGGGGCCTCGGCCGGAATCTCGACGGTGTCCCGCCGCTGCACGACCTGATCGAGGGACACGCTCGTTGAGGTGCGCACGTCGAAGAGGGCGGAACGATCGCTCATATCGTCAGATCTCGGACTTTTTCCGGCGAACCGGGCTCTCTCCGCGTGTTTCGCCGTCGCGGGGCCTTTCCGCGTCGACCCGGGTCCGCTAGGGGAACCGTGCAAGCGCGCGTGACGGATTCATGACGGCGAAAACCGGCGTGGAGAAGCACCGGCGAAGCACACAGTAAAACCTCGATCACAAATTCGCTACCAGAAATCACGCCGATTTCGCAGTTGCGAGAAAATACACCGGTTGCGCGCCAGGCGAGCCCCGCTCGCCCTCTGGGGGAATTTAGCTAAGATGATGAATTGCCGGCACTTCTTGGTTTTCGCCGGCGTGCTGGCGCTCGCGGCGTGCGGCGATGCGTCCGAAACTTCGCCCAAGAAACCCGCGTTGGTGGAGGCGGTCCCGTCGACCGAAGCGCTGCCGACCTACGAAGCGCAAGGTGTCATTTCCAGCCTCGACGGCCAAATTCTCACGCTCGATCACGACGGCGCGAGCGCGGCGGGCCTGAAGCCCGGGCGCGACCAGTTCAAGGTCTACGCCGACGTCCTGGCCGAGGCGCCGATCACGCCAGGCGCTCGCGTGAAGTTCGAATTCAAGAAGACGCCGACAGGGCTCGAGGTGTCCAAGCTCGAGCCCCGCGACTGATAGGCGAAGCGCGACTTAGCTCAGCTTCACCAGCATCTTGCCCAGGTTCTCGCCCGAGAACAGCTTCAGGAACGCGTCGGGCGCGCGCTCGACGCCCTCTTCGACGGTCTCCTTCCAGGTGATCTTCCCAGCCTTGATCCATTCGGCCATGTCCTGGGCGAACCGTGGGAACAGATCGGCGTGGTTCGAGACGATGAAGCCCTCCAGGCGAAGGCTCTTGCCGACCGCCTGGATGATGTTCGACGGGCCCACGGGCTTATCCGTCTCATTGTACTGCGAGATCATTCCGCACAGGGCGAAGCGGGCGAAGGGACGGGCCGAGTTGATCGCCGCCTCAAGGTGCACGCCGCCGACGTTCTCGAAATAGACATCGATGCCCTTGGGGGCGACACGCGCAAGCTCGGCCACCACGTCGGGCGTGGCCTTGTAGTCGATGACGTGATCGACGCCGATCGACTTCAGGAACGCGACCTTCTCCGGGCCGCCGGCCGAGCCGATCACGGTGTGGCCCTTCAGCTTGGCGATCTGGCAGACAACCGAACCCACGGCGCCGGCGGCGGCCGAGACGAAGACGATATCGCCGTCCTTCAGCGCCGCGATGCGCAGCAGGCCGACATAGGCGGTCAGGCCCGGCATGCCGACAACGCCCAGGAAGGCCTGGGGCGGGATGCCGTGGGTGTCGATCTTGGTGATGGCCCCCAGGCCGCCGGCGGCCAGGGCCTTGGGCGAGGCGTTATAGGCCTCGCGCCAGCCGAACATCGAGTTGACGATGTCGCCCGGCTTGAAGTTCGGATCGTTGGACGCGACGACCTCGCCGATCGCGCCGCCCTGCAGGGCCTGGCCAAGCTGGAACGGCGGCACATAGCTGGGACGGTCGTACATGCGGCCGCGCATGTAGGGGTCGACCGACATCCACAGGTTCCGGACCTGGATCTCGTCAGGGCCCGGCGCGGGCAGGTCGACGGTGGCCAGTTCGAAGTCCGAAGCCTTGGGCAGGCCGACGGGACGGCTCTTCAGGCGGATCTCGCGCGACGTGGTCATGATCTTCCTCCCCTTGGCCGAGCCAAGCGTTGTTAATTTAAACGGATGTTTAGCGCGTCCTTGGGGAAGGCTCCAGTGCTTCTATGCGGTCGCGAAGCGGAGTAGACAGCGCGCCATGACCCAGACTCTGAAAGCGGGCGTCGTCGGCGCCGGGGTGTTCGGCGGCTACCACGCCAAGAAGTACGCGGAGCTGCCGGACGTGACGCTGGCGGCCGTGTTCGACGTCGACCTGGCGCGGGCCCAGGCGCTGGCCGGCCCGCTCGGGGCCCAGGCCTTTGACGACATGGACGCCTTCCTGGCCGCCGTTGACGTGGTCACGGTGGCGACGCCGGCCGTGCATCACGCGGGCGCGGCCTTGGCGGCGCTGAAGGCGGGCAAGCATGTGCTGTGCGAAAAGCCGGTCGGCCTCGCAATCGAGGAGGTCGAGGAACTGGCGCGCGTGGTCCGCAAGACCGGCAAGGTCTTCCAGATCGGCCACATGAAACGCTTCGATCCCGGGATAGAGGCCGCCAAGGCGTTTATCGACAGCGACATGGGGGCCCGACTGGCGCTCAAGGCCTGGTATTGCGACAGCACGCACCGCTACACCATGACCGACGCCGTCCAGCCGCTGCCGATCCTCAGCAAGTCGGCCCTGAAACCTGCCGGCAACCCGAAGGCAGATCTCAAGCGCTATTACATGCTCGCGCATGGCAGCCACCTGGTGGATCTCGCGCGCCATCTCTGCGGCGATATCGAATGGGTCAGGGCCAGGCTGCTGGAACGCTTCGGCGCCCATTGCTGGTTCGTCGAGACGGGCTTTGCCGATGGCACGCTCGGCCACCTCGACCTGACTGTTGCCGTTCGGATGGATTGGCACGAGGGGTTCCAGCTCTATGGCGAAAACGGCAGCGTCATCGCCAAGACATATAATCCCTGGTACTACAAATCCTCCGACGTCGAGATCTTTGACGAACGCACGGCGACTTATCACCGGCCGCTTGGAGCCGACGGGCATTTCTACCGGC
>CAKZJK010000416.1 GCA_936942565.1 uncultured Caulobacter sp.
ATCTGGCGACGCAGGGCGTGGAAGTAGTTGGCCGGCGTGGTGCAGTTCAGCACCTGCATGTTGTCTTCCGCGCACGACTGCAGGAAGCGCTCGAGGCGCGCCGAGCTGTGCTCGGGACCCTGGCCTTCGTAGCCGTGCGGCAGCAGCATCACCAGGCCGCTCATCCGCAGCCACTTGCGCTCGCCCGAGCTGATGAACTGGTCGATCACGACCTGGGCGCCGTTCACGAAGTCGCCGAACTGGCCTTCCCACAGGGTCAGGGTGTTCGGATCGGCCAGCGAGAAGCCGTATTCGAAGCCCAGCACCGCCTCTTCCGACAGGGCCGAGTCGATCACTTCATAGTGGCCCTGGCCCGGACGGATGTTGTTGAGCGGCGTGTAGTGCTCCTCGGTCTTCTGGTCGATGATGTCCGAATGGCGCTGGGTGAAGGTGCCGCGCACCGAGTCCTGGCCCGACAGGCGGACCGGATAGCCCTCGTCGAGCAGCGTGGCGAAGGCCAGGTGCTCGGCCGCGCCCCAATCGATGCCCTCGCCCTTTTCGAACGCGTCCCGGCGGTTCTCGATGGCGCGGCGCACGGTCTTGTGGGCGTCGATCCGCTCCGGGATCGTGGTGATCAGGCGGCCCAGCTCGGTCAGGCGGGTCTTCGGGAAGGCGGTCTGGCCGCGGCGATCCTCGTCGCCCGGCAGGGACAGGCCCGCCCACTTGCCGTCCAGCCAGTCAGCCTTGTTGGGCTTGTAGCTCTTGCCGGCGTCGAATTCCTTGTCGAGGAACTGCTCGAACTCCGAGACCCAGCCATCGACCTCGGCCTGGGTGCAGACGCCCTCGCCGACCAGGCGGCTGGCGTAGAGTTCGCGGGTCGGCGGGTGACCCTTGATCTTGGCGTACATCAGCGGCGACGTCATCGTCGGATCGTCGCCTTCGTTGTGACCGAAGCGACGGTAGCAGACCATGTCGATGACCACGTCCTTGCCGAACTTCTGGCGGTACTCGGTCGCGACCTTGGCGGCGAAGACGACGGCTTCGGGATCGTCGCCGTTCACGTGGAAGATCGGCGCCTCGACCATCAGGGCCATATCGCTGGGATAGGGCGAACTGCGCGAGTAGCGCGGGCTGGTCGTGAAGCCGATCTGGTTATTTACGATGAAGTGGATGGTGCCGCCCGTGCGGTAGCCCTTCAGGCCCGACAGGGTGAAGCACTCGGCCACCACGCCCTGGCCGGCGAAGGCCGCGTCGCCGTGCAGCAGCAGCGGCAGAACGTGGCCGCGGCCGGCGTCCGGCTGCTCGCGCAGGGTGAAGGCCTGCTTGGCGCGGGCCTTGCCGATCACGACCGGGTTGACGATTTCCAGGTGCGACGGGTTGGCGGTCAGCGACAGGTGGACCTTGTTGTCGTCGAACTCACGGTCCGACGAGGCGCCCATGTGGTACTTCACGTCGCCGGCGCGGCTGAGGTACTCGGCGGAGTACTTGCCCTCGAACTCGGCGAACAGGTCTTTCGGCGACTTGCCGAGCACGTTGACCAGCACGTTGAGGCGGCCGCGATGCGGCATGCCGAGCACGATCTCCTTCACGCCGAGATTGCCGCCGCGCTTGATGATCTGCTCCAGCGCGGGGATCAGCGACTCGCC
>CAKZJK010000417.1 GCA_936942565.1 uncultured Caulobacter sp.
CGTGGGCGAAGGCCCCTCCGAAGGGGTAGACCCGCACCTCGCCCATGTCGGCGGTGACATTGGGCAGTTCCGGCGCGCGGATGTTGACGCGCGAGAACTCCTCCCACGACAGGTCCTCCATGACGACGACCGGGGCCCGCTTGGGCGCGCGATCCAGCTCCTTGAGCACCCGCGCGCGGCGCGAGCCGTCGATCGGGACCAGCTTGGCCAGATCATCGAGGACGCCCTCTGCGTCCAGGTCCTTGTCCTTATTGATCATCAGCCGGAAGTTCGGCCGATTGGACGCCAAGGAGACGCCGTTGCGATCCAGGATCAGGCCGCGCGGCGGCGGCACCAGGCGGTAGTTGAACTGGTTGCCGGCCGAAAGCTTCTGGTAGCGCTGCGCCTCCACCAGCTGCAGCTGCGCCAGGCGTCCGCCCAGCGCGAGCAGCCCCCCGCCCGTCAGACCACCCAGCAGGAACGCGCGCCGGTGGAAGACGCCTTGGCGCTCGTTGACTTCGAAGAAAAAGATCGAGGGCTCGCTCATGACCTCACCGGAACCGCACGTCGGCGTCCTCGAAGCGATCGATCAGGCGATAGGCGAACGGGAAGAGCAAGGTGGTGGCCAGGAATTGCCAGAACACGGCCAACAGGCTGGGCATGGCCAGGCTGTCGAGCATGGTGAAGAGATAGCCGCCCGCCATGCTGATGGCGGTGATGGCCGCGAACCAGCCCCACAGGATCGGCTGGCTCTGCCCCGTCATCATGTTGCGAAACAGCAGCACGACCGCGTAGCCGAGCAGTAGCGACAGACCCCAAAGGCCCGTCGGCCCGCCCCAGAACACGTCCAGGAACAGGCCGAGCAGCAGGATCGCGAACGGCGCCAGGATCGAGGGCCGGATCAGCGCCCAGGCGAAGGCCGGCGCCATGGCGAAGACCGGCTCCGGCAGCTGCAGGCCCCACACGCGAAGCGGAGCGGAAAACAACACCGTCGCGCCGATGCAGGCGGCCATGGGCACGCCCAGCCAAATCGTCGGATTGAGGGGCCGCGCGCCGCTCATCGCGGCGGTTCCGCCGGCGTGGCCGGCTTGGCGGGCGCGGTCGGCGCCGCGGCGGGCTTGGAGGGCGGGGCCGAAGCCGGCGCAGCGGGCGATGGGGGCGGCGGCGTCGGGATCGACAGGATCGAGGCCTGCGGATCCTCGGTCGTCACCGGCGGCAGGCTGTGGGTCTGCAGCTCCTTCTGGTCGGCCAGTTGAGCGAAGTCCTTGAACAGCAGGATGCGGACATAGTCGATCGACGCCTGGTCGGCGAACAGCACCACGCGCCAGCGGCCGTCCAGCCCCTTCACGGCCGCCCCGACCGGCAGGCCGCGCGGCACGACGCCACCGTCGCCCGAGGTCACCACCCGGTCGCCCTGCTGGATCGGATCGACGCCGCGCAGATAGTCGAGCTTGGGGTTGGGACCGCCGTCGCCGGTCAGGATGGCGCGGGCGTTGGTGCGGTCGATCATCACCGGCGTGCGCGAGGCGATGTCGGTCAGCAGCAGCACGCGGCTCGCGCCCTTGGCGACGCCGACCACGCGCCCCACGAGGCCGCGTTCATTGAGGACGGGATTGCCGACCTCGACGCCGCGCTCCGAGCCGGAGTCGGCCAGGCGGGTGTTGGCGAACGGCCCGCGGCTGTCGCTGACGACTCGCGCGGCGGTCATCGGGATCGGCGGGTCGGTGCGCAGGCCCAGCAGCGAGCGGAAGCGGTCGTTCTGGTCCTGCAAGGCCAGGGCCCGGTCGCGCCACTGGCGCATCTCGGCCATCTCGGCCTTCAGGCGGCGGTTCTCCGACGCCGTGAAGAAATAGCTGCGCACGTAGCCGACGCCCAGGCCCGTCCAGCGGCCCGGCGCGGCGATGGCTCCGCTGACCGGCTTGGCCACGGTGTCCATCGTCTGGCGGGTGACGCCATACGCCTGTTCCTGGAGGGTCTCGCGACGGTCGGCCAGCAGGAAGGCCACGGCGATGACGGCCGCCACCACCAGGGCCACGGCGGCCGTCCAGGTAAGCGGCACTTTCAGGTCGCCGAGGGGACCTTCGCGAAAGGGCACGAACTATTCTCCTGGCGCCCCCCGGCGCCTCTAGAGGAGGACTAGGCCAGGGTGGATTCCAGGACGCCCTTCATCCACTTCGGATGCTCCAGCACCTTGCCGCAGCCCAGGGCCACGCACGACAGGGGGTCGTCGGCCACGGTGACCGGCAGGCCGGTATGGTCGCGGATCTCGGCGTCCAGGCCGCGCAGCAGCGCGCCGCCGCCCGTCAGCATGATGCCCTTGTCGGCGATGTCCGAGGCCAGTTCCGGCGGGGTGGCTTCCAGCGCGACCTTCACGGCCTCGACGATCTGCCCGACCGGTTCGGCCAGGGCGTCGGCGGCCTGCTTCTCGCTGATGCGGACTTCGCGCGGCACGCCCTGCATCAGGTCGCGGCCCTTGACGTCGATCGACAGCCCCTCGCCGTCGGCCGGCGCGCGGGCGGTGCCGATTTCCTTCTTGATGCGCTCGGCGGTGGTTTCGCCGATCAGCAGGTTATGGTGGCGACGCATGTAGCTGATGATCGCCTCGTCCATCTTGTCCCCGCCGACGCGGACCGAGCGCGAATAGACGATGCCCGACAGCGACAGCACGGCCACCTCGGTGGTGCCGCCGCCGATGTCGACGATCAGCACCAGCTCCTCGCGTGCGACCTGCTGCTCGTAGTCGAGCGCGGCGGCGATCGGCTCGTACTGGAATGCGATGTGCTTGAAACCCTGGTCGCGCGCGATGGCCTCCAGCGCGCTCTGTGCCTCCGCGTCGGCCGCATCGTCCTTGTCGACGAAGCGGACGGGACGGC
>CAKZJK010000418.1 GCA_936942565.1 uncultured Caulobacter sp.
CGGCGAGCCCACGGTGGCCAGGGCCTGGTGCACTTGCTTGATCAGAGCGGGCAAGTCGGCGGTGGCGACCACGTTGTTGCCGACATAGGCGGAGACAATACCCGCCGTCATCTCAATCAGATCGGATTGATCTTCCATATGGCCTCGCCCGTCGACAATCGTTTTGTTGATACGGACTGATTCACATATCAGTCGAGGCGTGCATACAAAGATTGGCTGCCGGCGGCAATACGGACCACTCAAGATAACGGCCGTAAAAATTCAGTGTTCAAAAACCCAGCTTGACCCATTGAAGGATGTCCGAGTCAGGTTGAGTTCCTGAACGCAACACATCGGCGGTATCAGAAACCAATGATATCCGGCCTTTAACGCCCAAAATCGCGCGACAGCGCTAACAAAGCCGTCCGCTGAGGCTTCGAGTATTCGTCGATCGCGTTTTCGTCGTCTTGACGTAGAGCTTTCAACAACGCTGGCGAGAGCCCGGAGGTCAGCGACCAGTTCCAGTAGCGCAGGACCGTCTGAGCGCGATCGATCGAGAGTCCATCGTAGGCGACAAGGGCCCGCTCGAGCGCGTGGTCCGTGGCGCCGCCGCGATCGACATCCTGACGATTCAGCCCTCGCCAGAGCGCGCGCAGCGCCGTCCTCGGCAACCCAGCGGCCTTGCAGAGCACGGCCAGCGGCTCGCCACCCGCGTCGGTGAAGATCTTGGCGCCCGTCACGGGCTTCAGCCCCGCGAGATAGGAAATCTCCTCGCCGATCTCGGGCGTCAGTCCGGCCTCGGCCGCCGCGACGGCGGCCTCGAGGCTGGCGAACAGGCCCCTGCGCGTGGCTTCCGGATTGCGCTGGCGCCGGCCGATGAAGTCGAACGCCTTGCGCGACAGCAAATCCTCGGGCGCGTGTCCGTCCGCGCTCTCGAAGAGGTCGGCGACCGTCTCGTCCAGGATCTCACGGGGGATCGCGAAGCGCTGCAGGATGGTCAGGCGCGTCTCGGCGTCGGCCCACCAGAAGAGAACGTAGGCGTGGCTCGGCCGCAGCTCCGCCCGTCGCAGCAGCGGCGCCGCCAGGTGCGGCGCGTCCCGACTGGACGCGACCAGATGCTCCACGCCGTGATGGCTGAGCCGGGCCAGGTCGTTGCGCAGCAGCGCCTCGGCCACGGCCTCCTCGTCCATGTCGATCAGCGCGTCGGTGACGATCTCGCTGACGCCGCGCCGCTGGGCAATCAGGCGACGGTGCTCGGGGCCGGCCTGGTAGAGGCACGCGATCAGGTCGGCGTCGCTGAGCTGCGTCGCCTCCTCCAGAAGCGGTCGAGCGACCGACAGCGTATCGCGCAGCAGGAGCCGCGCCAGCGGTCCTGGCGGATCGCCCATCAGCGCCAGGCGCCGGGCAACGCGCTCGCGCTCGACCAGGCTGGCGTCGCGCAACAACTCGGCCAGCAGATCGCTGGTCATGGCCCGCTCGAAGGCGTTGATCCGGCTGGCCGGCAGGCAGACCACGTCGACCAGGCGCTTGAGCAGGGTCGCGCGGGCTCGCGACGCGGACGCCTCGGTCCGCGGCTCGTCCGACACGGGAATCGGCGATGGGTCGCTCATCGGGCCTCAGCAGACCATTTCCGGCTTAACGCGCGATGAGCGGAGCGCCCCGCGCTCTAGCGGAACTCAGGCTCCGCCCATTCGGGCCAGATGTCCGGCAGATCGCTCGAGACCTTGTTGGGATAGACTGGCGCGCGCTTCTCGAGGAACGAGGTCACCCCCTCCTTGGCGTCGCCCGAGGCGCCGCGCGACTGGATCGCCCGGCTGTCGGCCTTGTGCGCCTCCATCGGATGCGATGCGCCGGCCATCCGCCAGAGCAGCTGGCGGGTGATGGCGACCGACACCGGCGCGGTGTTGTCGACGATCTCGCGGGCCAGGGCGCGGGCGGCGGGCAGCAGCTCCTCGGGCGCGTGCAGCGAGCGGACGAGGCCGCGCTCCAGCGCCTCCTGGGCCGGGAAGACGCGGCCGGTGTAGCACCACTCCAGCGCCGTCTGCAGGCCGACCAGGCGCGGCAGGAACCAGGACGAGGCCGCCTCGGGATTGATGCCCCGGCGGGCGAAGACAAAGCCGAACTTGGCCTCGGTCGAGGCCATGCGGATATCCATCGGCAGCTGCATCGTCACGCCGACGCCCACCGCCGCGCCGTTGATCGCGCCGATGATGGGCTTCAAGCTATCGTACATGCGCAGGGTCACGCGACCGCCGCCATCGCGATAGACGTCGCCGACCTTGCCCTCCTCCCGCTCGACCGCCTGGGGCGAGCTGCGGTCGAAAGTGGCGCCGCCCCCGCCCAGGTCCGCGCCCGCGCAGAAGGCCCGCCCCGCGCCGGTTACGATCACGGCCTTGACCGCGTCGTCGGCGTCGGTGACGTCGAACACCTCGATCAGGTCCTTCATCATCCGCGCGGTGAAGGCGTTCATCCGGTCCGGACGGTTCAGGGTGATCGTCGCGATCCCATCCTCGACGTCGTACAGCAGGGTCTCGAAAGTCGGCTTCGACATGGCGCTGGCCTCCCGGCGGCTCTTTTAAACGATCGTATGACCCAGCGACGGCCGAACACAAGACCCCGGTTTGGGGACCCCGCGGCGGCGCGTCGCGACGCCAAGGGCGCCAAGCCGGGCCATTGTCCTCTGGCCCGGGCCCCTACCGGGCGCTCGTCCCAGCGCCGGCGTGAAGCCCCCCTTCGCGTCGGCGCTTCTTTTTCAGCCTCGCTTCACGCCAAGCTTGCTGATCGCGTGCACGAAGTTGTTCGGCGCGATCTCGATATCGCCCGTCCAGGTCAGGTCGGGGAAGCGGGCCAGGATCTGGCGATAGGCCTCCTCGAGCTGGATCTGGGCCACGCGCTTGCCGACACAGGTGTGCGGGCCATAGCCGAAGGCGATGTGCTTGCCGGCGTTGGCGCGGGTCACGTCCAGCTGGTCGGGGTTCTCGAACATCGCTGGATCGCGGTTGGCCGCGCCGTAATACATGATGACCTTCTCGCCCTCGCGGATGCGCTGGCCGTTGACCTCGACATCGCGCGTGGCCGTGCGGCGCATGTAGATCACCGGGCTGACCATGCGGATGAACTCGTCGACCGCGCCCGGCAGCAGC
>CAKZJK010000419.1 GCA_936942565.1 uncultured Caulobacter sp.
CAGGTTAGTCAAGGCAGGGATGGCGAACAAGACATTTCTGGTCGCGCCCGGCAAACCGCAGGCTCGCCCCGGAACGCAAAAACCCGCCCCAGGCCGGGACGGGTTCGAAAGCCTGCGCAAAAGCCTGATGGCTTACGCCGTTTCCATCAGTTCCGAACCGTCCGGCTCGCGCAAAACATAGCCGCGGCCCCAGACAGTCTCGATATAGTTCGCGCCACCGGCAGCGGCGGCAAGCTTCTTGCGCAGCTTGCAGATGAAGACGTCGATGATCTTCAGCTCGGGCTCGTCCATGCCGCCGTACAGGTGGTTCAGGAACATTTCCTTGGTCAGGGTCGTGCCCTTACGCAGGGAGAGCAGCTCGAGCATCTGATATTCCTTGCCGGTCAGATGCACGCGGTTGCCGTTCACCTCGACGGTCTTGGCGTCGAGGTTGACGACGATGTCGCCGGTCTTGATGACCGACTGGGCGTGACCCTTCGAACGACGGACCACCGCGTGGATGCGGGCGATCATCTCGTCCTTGTGGAACGGCTTGGTCATGTAGTCGTCGGCGCCGCCGGCGAACGTCTTGACCTTGGTGTCGATTTCCGACGAGCCCGACAGGATCATGATCGGGGTGTTGATCTTCGCGACCCGCAGGGTGCGCAGAACATCGATGCCGCTCATGTCGGGGAGGTTCAGATCCAGCAGGATCAGGTCGTAGTCGTAGATCTTGCCCAGATCCACGCCTTCCTCGCCCAGATCGGTCGTATAGACGTTGAAGCCCTCGGACTTCAGCATCAATTCGATCGTCTGCGCGGTCGCGCTGTCATCCTCGATCAACAGTACGCGCATGAGCCCCTCCACGCCATTCAGGCGTAATTCGACGTCTTGGCGGAATACCGCCGGTTAAACCCTTCGACCATCCTGCCGGAGAGTTAATTTAAGACTGGTTAATGGTGAATGTTCGTCTTGGTCGAATGGTTAATCTGATTTGCGAATCGGGTGCAAGCCGTCCGCTGACGCTTTGGCACATTGGTCGCAGGCGTCGCACCCAGCGTTTCCGGGCCTTCCAAAACCATTCCGCCACGACCGGAAAACGGCGATCGCCAAGCCTCATAAAGGGTCCACGACCGTTAATCCCAGGTCGTAGCACAAGGTCTCGGTCCTGTTATTGCGGCGTTCTGTCGCGAGAATTCCAGAGGGCTTTTCGCGCCTCCTGGACGCTGGCGATCGCCCCTCGCCCCCGCGCCCGCGACGCCGCGTCGCGGCGGCTCAGGCCGCGTTTTCGCTCGCCAGCCACCCGGCCGCCCGAAGCTTGGCCACCGAAGCGCGGCTGACCGGGGCGGTCTGGCCGTCGACGAGGCGCAGGCGCAGGTTCCGGCCGTCGCGCTCCACCCCCACGATCGCTCGCCGCGCCACCCACCAAGAGCGATGGGTCTGGAGCCCTTCGAGGCCGGAGAGCCCGGCCGTCACGCGAGCGAGCGGACCCATTTCGAGTCTGGAGCCGTGCTCGGTCCGCACCCGGACATAGTGATCCTCCATCCTCAGATAGAGGACGGCGCCGGGGTCGATGCCGGTCGCGGCCGCCGTCACGGGCACGAGGCCCTCGCGCGCGCGGGCGCGCGCGAGCGGGCGGATGCGGATGAAGTAGTAGGCCAGCACGATCGGCGTGGTGATCGCCACGCACTGGGCGTACCAGGCCAAAGGCGGGACCAGCCGGTCGATCTCCGGCCACAGGGCCACCGCCACGAGGCGCAACGGCGCGCCTTGCAGCACGGCGCCCAACGCCACCACGGGCGGCAGGACGGCCCAGAGCGGCCAATCCCGACGCCAGGCCAGCGCGAGACCCAGCCGCGCCAGACCGCTGATCACCGCCATGCCGGTGACGACGCTGCCCACCCAGTAGGCGATCCTGAGGGCGACCCCGCCGTTATAAAAGCTGCCGAACGGCCCCATCAGCCCAAGCAACACGCCGACACCGACGGCCACGGCGAGATCGACCGTCCATTCGCGGGCGGTCCCCTGCAGCGGCGGCGTCGAACGAGGCGCGGTCATGTCCTCGTATAAGGCCAGGCTCGGCGGAGTCGCCAGCCCCGGCCCGTTCGCCCAGCCACGAACCCGTTCGCCCATTCGCGCAGCGGCGCTGGCGGAAGACCGCCGCGCTGGCGAAAGCGGCGACATCGTCATCTGTTCGAAAGCTCCACATGTCGCTCCGCGCCCTCCTCGCCGCCGCCCTGCTGACGGCGGCCGCCACGCCCGTCCTGGCCGCCAACGCCGGCTTCATGGTGCTGAAGCAGCCCCGCCCCGACGCCTCGCCCGTGGAGGTCGGGATCTGGTATCCCACCGACGCCGCGCCATCGCCCATGAAGCTCGGCCTCAACGCCCAGGTGGTCGCAGCCGGCGCGCCGATCGTCGGCGAGCGCCTGCCGCTGATCGTCATGTCGCACGGCAACGGCGGGTCCTTCGCCGGCCACGTCGACACCGCTCAAGCCCTGGCCGAAGCCGGCTTCGTGGTCGCCGCCCTGACCCACCCCGGCGACAACTACCGAGACCAGAGCCGCGCCACCGCCATGGCCGACCGGCCGGCCGCCCTGTCGGCCCTGATAGGTTGGATGCTGGACGCCTCGCCGCTCAAGACAAAGCTGGACCCCGATCGCGTCGGCGCCTTCGGCTTCTCGTCCGGCGGCTTCACGGTGCTGGCGACGGCGGGTGGCGAGCCGGACCTGTCGCGAATGGTCGGCCACTGCCTGAAGCATCCCGGCAACTTCGACTGCAAGCTGACCGCCGGCCGCCCCGCGCCCGCCGACGCGTTGGCCGCCCGCTGGGTCCACGACCCGCGCATCAAGGCCGTGGTCGCCGCCGCCCCCGCCCTCGGCTTCACCTTTGGTGAGCGGGGCCTCGAAGGGATCGCCGCGCCCGTCCAGCTGTGGAAGGCCGGCGACGACGAGATCCTGCCCGGCGACGATTACGCCGAGGCCGTGCACCGGAACCTCAAGCGGCCGCACGACTACCGCGTCGTCCCGGGCGCGCGGCACTTCGACTTCCTGACGCCCTGCAACGCCGCGCCGCCGTCCGACCTGGCCTATCTGTGCGCCAGCGCGCCCAGCTTCGACCGCCAGGCTTTCCATCGCGGCTTCAACGCCGCGGTCGTCCGGTTCTTCGCCGACCAATTGGTCGCACCCAAAGACGTCGCGCCGGAGCGCTGATTTCACATCTGGTTAACCACGTTGCCCGACTGTGGCGACACGGAGGCAACGGCCAAGTTCGGCGCCGCCGTGGGGTTTTCGGGGTCCAGCTTGCGCAGTCTTATCGCCGCCGTCGAACGTATCGACCCGCTGACCATCTATGGTCGCGTGGCCGCCGTGAACGGCCTGCTGATCGAGGCGCGCGGCGGCCTGACCCGCCTGGCCGTCGGCGCCCGCGTCGAGATCGAGCGCCTGGGCCAGAGCGCCCTGCCCGCCGAGGTCGTCGGCTTCCGCGAGACCCGCGCCCTGCTGATGCCCTTTGGCCCCGTCGAGGGCGTCGCGCCGGGCGCGGAAATCCGCATCGTCCCCGAAGGCGCCGTGGTCCGCCCGACCAAGGCTTGGCTGGGCCGGATCATCAACGCCTTCGGCGAGCCGATCGACGGCCTGGGCCCGCTGCCGCAGGGCGAGGTCCCCTATCCGCTGAAGACGCCGCCGCCGCCCGCCCACGCCCGCGGCCGGGTCGGCGAGCGCCTGGACCTGGGCGTGCGGTCGATGAACGTCTTCACCACCAC
>CAKZJK010000420.1 GCA_936942565.1 uncultured Caulobacter sp.
GCCTCGGCGACGATGGCGTCGGCGTCCAGCGGCGCGGCAGCCGCCATCATCATCGCCGCGTGGTCGTGGCCCTCCATGCTCGACATCGGCGGCGCCTTGGTCTGCAGCGCCCACGGTACGCCTTCGGCGGGCTCGGGAGCGGGCTTGGCGGCGTGGTGCTGCTCGGCGACGGGTGGCTTGGGACGGCCAAGGCCCGCCTGCGTCGTGATCTGCCGGACCTCCTTGCCCCAGAAGGCCGACCACGGCATGCCGGTGACGGCCAGGAATACGATCACCAAGCCGGTGAAGGCGCCGGTGACGGCATGGAAATCCCGCCAGAACAGGCGCTTGGCCGGCTTGCTCCGTATCGTGACGATCCCGCCCGCCTGGCCGCGCGGCCACCACAGGAAGATCCCGGTGGCGACCAGCACGATGGCCCAGCCGGCGACGACCTCGACCAGCAGGTTCATCACCGGTCCGGCGATATCCAGGCTGTGCAGCCGCTTGATGAAGCCCATCGCGCCGCCGGGCTGGGTCTGGCCCAGATATCGGCCGGTGTGGGGATCGACATAGGCCGTCAGCTTGCCGCCGGAGGTCTGCACCGTGGCCTGGACGGAGCGGTCGCCACGCGCGGGGATCGCCAGCTGGGCGACCTTGCCGCCGGTCGCGGCTTCCGCCGAGGCGACCCAGGCGCTGGGCGCGATGGAGGCGGGACTGTCGGCGACGACGACGAGCGGGCGCTGGACGACGGCTGAGAGCTCATCCTTGAACAAATAGAGCCCGCCGGTCAGGGCCATCAGCATCAGGATCGGCAGGATCAGCAGTCCCGCATAGAAGTGCCAGCGCCAGAAGGCGCGGTAGATTTCTCCGGCTTGGGCCGGACTTTCCAAGGTCTCGATCGCGGACATCGCGAGCTCCGAGGCTGTGATCGGCGGCCCTCGCGAGCCGCCGATCTGTCAGGATCAGAAGTTGACGGTCACGCCGCCGAACACCGAACGGCCGTCGCCCGGCCACAGGGTGGCGGTCGAGGCGGTCCAGGTGGTCGCGGCCTGGGTGTTGGAGACGTAGGCCTTGTCGGTCAGGTTCCGCGCGTCGACGAACAGCGACACGGCCGGCGTCACCTTCCAGCCCGCGTTCAGGTTCAGGATCGCGTAGCCGGGCGCCTTCTTGGTGTTGGCGTAGTCGATCCACTGGTCGGTGGCCGACCACTCGACCGATGGGGCCACGAACCAGCCGCGCGGATCGTCATAGCGGACCTCCGAGCGATAGAAGTGCTTGGGCACGATCGGCAGGCGGTTGTCGCCGTACTGGACGTCGTCCTTGAAGCGGAAGTCCGAATAGGTCCAGGTCTGGCGGATCCGCCACTTGGGCGCGACGGCCCAGTCCAGCGCCGCCTCGACGCCTTGGTGCATCGTCTTGTCGGCGTTGAAGGTCGAGGCAGGGATCGACGAGCTGACCGCGTATTGCAGCATCTCGTCCTTCAGCTCGGCGCGATACAGCGTGACGTCGTAGGTGAACGGGCCGCGGCGGCCGCGCGCGCCGACCTCGCCCGTCCAGGCCTTCTGCGCCTTGACGGGCGTGAAGCCGACATTGGTCGGGGTCATGGAGCTGAAGTTCGGCGGCTCGACCGAGCGGGTCAGATTGGCGAACACCTGGTCGCCGGCTTCGTTTTGCCAAAGCAGGCCCACGCGCGGCGAGACCCAGTTGTAGGTCTTGTCGGCCTCCAGGTCGAAGGTCGCCGGGAAGCCCGGCACGGCGAAGCTGGTGTAGTCGCGCTCGGCCTGTCCCCAGGTGGCGCCGGCCACGACCGCCAGCTGGTCGGTCACGAACAGTCGACCTTCGCCGAATACGTCCAGCGCCTTGGCGTTCTGTAGCGAGCGCGAGGTCGGCGCGCCCCGGCCGCCCCGAACGTCGACGAGGCGGAGATTGATGAAGAAGTTGGAGTCCAGATCGCCCTGCCGGTACCAGGCGCCAAAGAAGGCGTCGGCGCGCTTGCCGCCGATTTCGCCGTCCCAGTCGAACCGGCCGAAAGCGCCGTAGTTGCGGCTCTGTTGGTCGATGACCTGGAAAATCGGGTGATCCAGATCCTTCCACACCACGTAGAGCGCGCCTTGGAACACCAGGTCTTCATTGACGCGCCAGGTGGCGCCGAGCGAGCCGCGCGCCCCGCGCTGGTTGCGGGCCTGGCCTCCCCCGAGGCTGGCGGCGGCCGTCCGGCGCGGATTGGCGTTGAACTGCGCCAGGGTCAGCGCGCCTGGGATTTGCTGTTTGATGTTCGAGCCGTTGACGATGAACCGCACCTCGCGGTCCTCGCCGAACGAACGGCCGATGTTCAGGCTGCCGAACTGGATGTCCTGCTGGCTTTGCGAGCGCCAGCCCTGGCTCGTCTGGTTGGTGCCCGCCGCGTAGACATCCCAGTCGCCGGACTGGCGGGCGATGGCGACGTGCTCGCGAAGCAGGCCGTACGAGCCGCCGTCGACGCGGACCTGGTTCTGGAAGCCCGCGTCCTTGCCCGTGGGCGTGACCATGTTGATCGCCCCGCCCAGCAGGGCGCCGCCGAAGCGTAGGGCGTTACCGCCGCGATAGACCTCGGCGTAGCGGGTGTTCAGCGGGTCGGCGACCTGGCTGTCGCCATAGCCGTCGGCCTCGTTCAGCGGCACGCCGTCCTGGGCGATCAAGAGGCCCCGGTTATGGTTGGCGTTGCCGATGCCCGAGCCGCGGATCGAGATGCGGATGTCGCCGCCCCACTTGCGCTGGGCGTAGACGCCGGGAGCGTCGCGCAGCATGTCGTCGAGGGCCAGGGTCTGGCGGTTGATGTAGCTCTCTTGCGAGATCACCGACACCGCGCCGGGGGTCTCCGACAGGCGCTTGCGGGCGTCGGCGACGACGGGCGGGTCCTCGGGATTGCGGCGGGCGGTGACGATGACCGAGGAGACTTCGGTGTCGGCGTCCGGCTTGTCGGCGGCGTGGGCGAGCGGCGGAACGAAGGCGGCGATGGCCGTGGCGGCCAGGAGGAGAGACTTCATGATTTGGTCCTTGGGCGCGGCTCGACGCGCCATGCGTAGACAGAACTGAAAAGGCGGAGGGGCGCGCGAGCCGGCGCGGACGCAGGGCGTCGCGACGACTCCAGCGGGCGCCGGAGAGCTAGATCAGCTGGCTTGGAGGACCACGCGCCGGCAAGGGCGGGGCGGCGAGACCTCGTCCCGGGGCGAGATAGGTGATGCGCGTGGGCTGGACGGGCGCGTAGGCGACGAACGCGATCTTGGCCGTCGTGACGGCGCTGGGCGGCGGGGCCGCCGCGCCGTGACCGGCGAACGGGCAGGGCGTATCGTGCGCGGACTTGTCGGCGTCCTTGTCAGGATGGCCCGCGAGCGCCTCGCCGGGCTGGACGACCTTGGCGCCGTCGCCGGTGCAGAGCACCAGCGAGAAGGGCAGGCCGTTGCGCGGGTCCGGGGCGGTCATGAAGCCGGCCGGGATCATCACCTTCAAGGCGACCGCCAGCGCCGCGAGCGTCATGAAGACGGCGCGGGACAGCGGGCGGCGATGAAGCGGCGAGCGAGTCACGATGTTCGCCGTTTAGTCGAAGACGCCGACCTTGTCGCCTCCGTGTTTTCCCGGAGCGGGATGGGCTTCGACGCCTCGGGGTCGCGTCCGCGAGAGGTCTGGCCTATATACGCGCGCTTCAAGCCGACGCCCGAGGCGTCCCGCGAAGCAAGGTCATGACGTTCCAGCCCTCCAGATTCTCCGTCGCCCCCATGATGGA
>CAKZJK010000421.1 GCA_936942565.1 uncultured Caulobacter sp.
CGTCTGGGACGCCAAGCAGCTCATCGAGGAACAACTGATCGACTACCTGCGCGCCACCGTGCTGCACGCGGGCGGCATAACCAACCTGAAGAAGATCGCCGCCTTCGCCGACCTGCACCACGTCAAGACGGGCTGCCACGGCGCCACGGACCTTTCGCCGGTGACCATGGCCGCGGCCCTGCACTTCGACATGTCGATCCCGAACTTCGGCTTGCAGGAATACATGCGCCACACGCCGGAGACGGACGCCGTCTTCCCGCACGCCTACACCTTCAACGACGGCATGCTGCATCCGGGCGACAAGCCGGGCCTGGGCGTCGATATCGATGAAGAGCTCGCGGCCAAGTACGAGTACAAGCGCGCCTACCTGCCGGTGAACCGCCTGCAGGACGGCACGATGTTCAACTGGTAGGCCGCTAGGCCTTCAGGAATTCGGCCGCCGGGGATCCCTCCGGCGGCCGTTTTTGTTTTAGGCCGGGCCGACGCGGAACGCGCGCAACTTGTCGCCGTCCAGGTCACGGAAATAGGCCGCCTACAAGGCTTGTGAGCCTTCCTCGCCGCGCGCGCCGGGCTTGCCCTCGCGCTGGCCGTCCAGCGCCAGGGCCTTGTCGTGCAAGGCGTCGACCTTGGCGCGTTCGTCCATCGCCAGCGCGATCATCGCGCCGTTGCCGAAGGTGGCCCGAAGTTGACGAAGAGCGGGCCGTCCCGCCAACAGAAAATCGCGCTCTCAGTGAAGGTCGCGCTATAGCTTGAGTGTGAAATATTCTTTTGAATCATGGCCCGTCCGCATCGACAGCGCGCGCCGAGGGTCATGTATATGTATGACTATATAAGGGATAAATCGACATAATGTCGGGTTTACGACTTAAAGCTATCGCGTAGGTGGAATTATTTACTCGTGAGGCGCGTTCTTTTCTGTTAGGTTTGCTCATCACCGGCACGATCCATCGAGCGCTGGTGGCTGAGAGACGAGGCTTGAAACCTCCGCTCCCGCTCGAACGGCTGGAGCTATCAATGGCTGCTTATCTATTCTACCCGCGACGCGCCAATGGCGTGTCGCTGACCTTCATCGCGCAGTCCGCGAAGGACGATGCGGAGGCGATGGAAATGGCCGCCGACATCGCGGCCGACCATGACTGCGTCGGCGTTTTCGTCTGGGAGCCCGCGGCCACCTCCGAGGGGCGGGATCGCTTCGTCGGCGAGTTCGCTGGCTCGGGAGAAGAGTCGCGCGCCGAGACGTCCGACGGGCGTGGAGCCTCCGTGACGGCTTAAGCGTTACCGGAGACCTTCAGGAGGTCATCCGTGGACAAGCTGTTCGCCAAATTCGCCAACGTCACCGCCAGGATCACCGGTAGCCCGCCGGCCTTCCTGGTCTGCGTCGCCCTGGTGCTGATCTGGGCGATCACCGGGCCGCTGTTCGGCTTCTCCGAGACCTGGCAGCTGGTCATCAACACCGGCACCACCATCGTCACCTTCCTTATGGTGTTCCTGATCCAGAACACCCAGAACCGCGACGGGATCGCCCTGCAGACCAAGCTGGACGAGCTGATCCGCGCCACGACCGACGCCGAGAACGAGTTCATCGGCATCGAGAAGCTGACCGACAAGGAGCTCGAAGTCATGCATTCGCGCTGCAAGGCGCGGGCGGATCGCTCGATGCGGGTCCTGCAACGCGCCGCCGCGGAGAAGGACGCGCGCGCGGCCAAGTCCAGGGCCGGCGCTCGCAAGGGTCCCGGCAAGTCCCAGCCCTCGGCCAAGGTCCGCGCGGCCAGCCGGGCCAAGGCCTTGAAGGCCGGCCGCGCCAGCGAGTGAGGGGGCGCCGGCTACGACCTTGACGGGCTGGACGCCGCTTGCCTTAGCCGGTAGCGGTACCAGAAGGTGAGCGCGTCGGGATGAACGCGCGCCCGACGAGGAAACGCCGCCTTGCCCAAGCTATCCTTTCCGAAACTTCGGGCCCTGCGCTGGTGGATCATCGGCCTGGTCATGCTGGGCGCGATCATCAACTACCTGACGCGCTCGACCATGGGCGTGGCCGCGCCGACGGTGCTGAAGGACCTCGGCATTTCGGTGAAGGAATATTCCTGGATCACCGGCGCCTTCCAGCTGGGGATCATGCTGCAGCCGGTCTGCGGCTATGTGCTGGACACCCTGGGCCTGCGCACCGGCTTCGCGGTCTTCGCCGCCGCCTGGTCGATGGCCGCCATGGCTCATGGCCTGGCGTCGAACTGGCAGGGCTTCGCCGTCCTGCGCGGCCTCCTGGGCTTCGCCGAGGGCTCGGCTCAACCGGCGGGCATGAAGACGGTCGCCACCTGGTTCCCGGCCAAGGAGCGCGGCTTCGCGGGCGGTGTGTTCAACATCGGCGCCTCGGTCGGCTCGATGCTGGCGCCGCCGCTGGTGGTGTGGGCCGTGCTGACCTGGAACTGGCGCGCGGCCTTCGTCATGACGGGCGCGCTGGGTCTCATCTGGCTGGCGCTGTGGCTGTTCTTCTACCGCTCGCCCGACCAGCATCCGTCGATGACCGAAGCCGAGCGCGCGCGGATCGCCGCCGGCCAGGAGACGCACCTGGCCGAGGCGGGCGCCAAGCCGTCCGTGATCTCGATCCTCAAGCAGCGCAAGTTCTGGGGCATCGCCCTGCCGCGCTTCCTGGCCGATCCCACCTGGGGGACCCTGTCGTTCTGGGTGCCGCTCTATCTGTCGCAGACGCGCGGCTTCGACCTGAAGCAGATCGCCATGTTCGCCTGGCTGCCGTTCGTGGCCGCGGATCTCGGCTGCCTGTTCGGGCCCACGGTCGCCAGCTTCCTTCAGGCGCGCGGCGTGTCGCTGATCAACGCCCGCCGCTGGGCGGTGACGCTGGGGGCGGCGATGATGACCGGCATGATCTTCGTGGGTCGCGTCGAGAGCCCGTACGCCGCCATCGCCCTGCTGTGCCTGGGCGGCTTCGCGCACCAGACCCTGTCGGTGACCGTGATCACCATGGCCTCGGACCTCTTCCGCCGCGACGAGGTCGCCACGGTCGCGGGCCTGGCTGGCATGATGGGCAACCTGGGCGTCCTGCTGTTCTCGCTGCTGATCGGCGGGCTGGTGGCCACGATCGGCTACGATCCATTCTTCGTCGCCCTGGGCGTGCTCGACATCTTGGGCGCCATCATCCTATGGACCTTCGTCCGTGACCGGGTCGCGCCCAAGGCCGAGCCCGTCAGCCACATTCCCAATCCGTGAGCTTGTCCGTGATCCGCAATCCCATTCTGCGCGGCTTCAACCCCGATCCCTCGATCGTGCGGGTGGGGGACGACTACTACATCGCCGTTTCGACCTTCGAGTGGTTCCCGGGCGTTCAGATCCATCACTCGCGCGACCTGAAGAACTGGCGGCTGCTGAGCCGGCCGCTTCAGCGCGCCAGCCAGGTGAACATGCTGGGCGACCCGGACGGCTGCGGGGTCTGGGCGCCGTGCCTGACCCACGCCGACGGCCGGTTCTGGCTGATCTACACCGACGTCAAGCGCTATGGCCGCACGACGGTGGGCGGCGCCTCGGGCGCGTCCCTGCGCGACTTCCACAACTATCTGGTCACCTGCGATACGATCGACGGCGAGTGGTCCGAGCCGGTCTATCTGAATAGCTCCGGCTTCGATCCGTCGCTGTTCCACGACGACGATGGCCGCAAGTGGCTGGTGAACCAGCTGTGGGACCACCGGCCGGGCAAGAACCGCTTCGCCGGCATCGTCCTGCAAGAGTT
>CAKZJK010000422.1 GCA_936942565.1 uncultured Caulobacter sp.
TTGGCGCTGGTTGACCGGCTGAGCCGAGGCGACGGCGGGAAGCGCGGCGGCCGCCAGGGCCGAGACCGTAACGATCGGGATCAGGATCTTCTTCATCGGTTCGGTTCCTCTTGAACATCT
The DNA here is from genome assembly GCA_936942565.1 of uncultured Caulobacter sp. GTDB lineage: Bacteria > Pseudomonadota > Alphaproteobacteria > Caulobacterales > Caulobacteraceae > Caulobacter. The sequence continues at coordinate 121 of CAKZJK010000422.1, forward strand.
CCGCCGAGCGCTCCCGGGGAGGTGGGAGGACGACGTTGAGGTAAGAGAAACACGCGACGGCTGAAGCGGTTCTGAGCCGCTCGTTATGTGGGGTTCAGGTTTGGCCTCAAGCGGCCTTGGCCATCCGGGCCGAGGCGATGGCGTCCTCGATCGCGCCGTAGAGCTTGGTGACCTCGACCGGCTTGGCGACGTGGCCTTCCATGCCCGCGGCCAGATAGTCCTCGACCTGGTGGGCCAGGGCGTTGGCGGTCACGGCGACGATCGGCGTGCGGGTTCTGCCTTCCTGGACTTCCAGGGCGCGGATGGCGCGGGCCGCCTCGATGCCGTCCAGGACGGGCATGTGGATGTCCATCAGGATGATGTCGAACCTGGCCGCCTTCCAGGCCTCGACGCAGGCCTTGCCGTCCGGGACCATGGTCACCTCGGCGCCCAGCGGCGCCAGCACCGCCTCGATGACCTTCTGGTTGGTCGGGTTGTCGTCGGCGGCCAGCACCCGAAGCGTCGTCCTGGCGAGACGCGTCGAGGGCCGCGAGACGGCGGCTTCGGAGTCATCGTCGTCGATGTAGTGGACCTCGGTCAGGGTCTCCTCGCGCGGCAGGGCGACGAGGACCGTGAAGGTCGAGCCGCGGCCTTCGCGGCTCTGGACCTTGATCGAGCCGCCCATCAGCGCCGCCAGCTCGCGGCAGATCGCCAGGCCCAGGCCCGAGCCGCCGAAGCGGCGGGTCGTGGAGCTGTCGGCCTGAACGAACTTGTCGAACAGGCGCGGCAGGATTTCCGGCGCGATGCCGATGCCCGTGTCGGCGACGTCGATCCGCAGGCCCGAGCCGTCCTCGGCCGAGGCGAAGCGGACGGCGACCGCGCCCTCCAGGGTGAACTTCAGGGCGTTCGAGATCAGGTTGCCCAGGATCTGGCGTAGCCGATCGACATCGCCGCGCCACAGGCCGTGCGCCTCGGGCGCCACGGCGACCTCGAAGGCGAGGCCCTTTTCGCGAGCCTGGTGGGCGTAGCTTTCGCGGATCGACTGAGCCAGCTGCGCGATGTCGAAGGGGCGGTCCTGGATCTCGAGGCGACCGGCCTCGATCTTCGAAAGGTCCAGCACGTCGTTCAGCACCGCCAGCAGCAGGCCGCCTGACTCGCGGATCACGGCCAGGCGCTCGCGCTGGGCGGGCTTGAGCTCGTCCATGTCCATGACCTCGGCCATGGCCAGCACGCCGTTCAACGGGGTGCGGATCTCGTGGCTCATATTGGCCAGGAAGTGCGACTTCAGGACGTTGGCGGTGTTGGCGTCGTCGCGCGCCTTGACCAGCTCGGCCATGGCCCCGCGCAGGTCATCGTCATTGGCGCGCAGTCGCGCGACCAGATGGTTGAAGCTGTTGATCAGGCTCTGGAAGACGTCGTCGTCGGCGGCTTGCTCCACCGGCATGAAGCGCCCGGCGACCGCGGTTTCGTGCATGGCGCTCGAAAGGCGCTCCATCGGTCGGGCCATGCGACGGGCCAGGCCGTTGGCCAGCAGGATCGCCAGGCCGGCGGATCCGAAGAACAGAGCGCCGGTCAGGGCGAGATCGCGCGCCAGGATCTGGCCGACGCCCGGACGGCGCGCCACCAGCACCACCGCGCCGATCTCCTGGCCGCTCATCTGGATCGGCCGCGTCAGCGTGTCGACGTCGGCGGGCGCGGCGTCGCCGATCTGGGCCACGGCGCGGCCGCTGGTGTCGACGACGCGGACCGCCGCCACGCCGGGCGCCTTGGCGACGGCTTCGAGCGCGCGATAGACGCCCGCCAGGTTGTTGTCCGCCAGGGGACCAGCGGCGCCAGCGGCGACCATCTGGGCCAGGACCGCGTGGTTGGCGCGCGATTCCTGCCGCGCAACGGTCCACTGCTGGAGCATGAAGCACAGACACGCCGCCACGAGCGCCAGCACCGTGGTGGCCAGGGCCACGCCGGCGATTCGCGCCTGGAGGGGCGCGTGGGTCGATTCGCGGCTCGCGCGCGGGGTGTTTCTGTCGCTCATAAGCCCCCAGGGACTCAATCGTAGCGGCACTTTGCCGCAAGGTTCCTAACGCTTCGCTTCCAAAACAACGGTGGTTGCGCGTTCTGCCAACGATTGCGTGCATTTACGCGTTGCTTCACCTTAACTTTGTATTTACCTTCTTCGTTAGCGTTTTGTTAATGGAGGCGGGCGTGGAAAAAGTATTTGTAGCTCAACGAGTTGCGACCAAGCTGTTCGCGACGGAGAACGCCGTGGACGCGGCGATGGTCGAAACGGCCGAACTGATGGCCGACCTGCTGAAGGCGCGGAAGGATTTGGGAGTGTCGGCGGTGGTGGGCGATCGCGCCGCCAGCAAGCTGGCCGACGCCATGGCCGCGCTCAGCGAAGCCCGCTCGGCGATGGTCGAGGCTCACTCGGAACTGAACGAGACCAAGCTGCGCCTGGGCATCCGGACGAAGCTGGCTGGCTTCGAGGACAAGGGTAACCTGGAAGGGCGCCTCGAAGGCCGCGCGGGCCTTCGCGAGGTCGTCTGAAGGTTGCAATAGTTTAATCCAAGGGGCCTCTAATCTCGGTTAGAGGCCTTTTTCGATGCATATGTCCGCGTTCATGATTCTACCTCTGGCGGTGACGCTCGTCGTCTGCGCCCTGGCCTTGGCCAAGGGGGACGCGCCGGAACGCTTCGCCGCTATTTTGGTGCTTGGCACCACGCTCTGTGTCGCTCTGATCCATATGCTGGCGCCGAAGGAGACCCAACGCCTGCTCCTGCTGGGCATGGACGGTCTCTTGGCTGGCGGATTCCTTTTGATCGCGTTGCGCTACGCCAATTTCTGGTTGGGTGGCGCGATGCTGCTGCAGGCCGTTCAATTCAGCCTGCACGCCTACTATCTGGTTGGCGATCTGAGACGGGATTACGTCTACGCGACGGTCAACAATATCGACTCGTTCGGCGTTCTTCTGTTCATCCTGATCGGCACGATCCTGTCGTGGCGCCGCCGGGCGGCCTCGGGAAAATAATTCCTCGCCGCGCGGAGAAATCCGCCCTCCGCGACAAATCTCTCCTTGCCTTTTGGCCGCGAACGCGGTTTCTCGCCGGCGGGCCACGCCCTCCCAACGGGGCGCAGTCCATCTGTAAGGATGGGAGACATCGCTATGACCACGACCCTCGCCAAGCCGGCGATCCGCCCGGCTCGTCCCGAGTTCTCTTCCGGCCCCTGCGCCAAGCGCCCTGGCTGGACCCCCGAAAATCTCAGAAACGCCGTTTTGGGTCGGTCGCACCGCTCGAAGCTGGGCAAGGCGCGCCTGAAGGCCGCCATCGACCAGACGCGCGAAGTGCTGGAAGTCCCCGCCGACTTCCTGATCGGCATCGTCGCCGGCTCGGACACCGGCGCCGTCGAAATGGCGATGTGGTCGATGCTGGGCGCTCGCCCCGTCCAACTGCTGGCCTTCGAGTCCTTCGGCAAGGACTGGGTCACGGACGTCACCAAGCAACTGAAGCTGCCCGACGTGGAAGTGCTGAGCGCTCCCTACGGCCAGCTGCCCGACACGTCCAAGGTCGATCCGGCCAAGGATCTGGTCTTCACCTGGAACGGCACGACCTCGGGCGTGCGCGTCCCCAACGCCGACTTCATCTCGGCCGACCGTGAAGGCATCACCATCTGCGACGCCACCTCGGCGGCCTTCGCCCAGGACCTGGACTGGGCCAAGCTCGATGTCGTGACCTTCTCCTGGCAGAAGGCGCTGGGCGGCGAGGGCGCGCACGGGATCCTGATCCTGTCGCCGCGCGCCGTGGCCCGCCTGGAAAGCTACACGCCGGCCTGGCCGATGCCGAAGCTGTTCCGCATGACCAAAGCCGGCAAGATCGCCGCCGACATCTTCGAAGGCGCGACGATCAACACCCCGTCGATGCTCTGCGTGGAAGACGCCCTGGACGCCCTGAAGTGGGCGGCCTCGATCGGCGGTCTGCAAGCCATGCAGGCCCGCGCCGACCAGAACCTGAAGGTCCTGGCCGACTGGGTCGCCAAGACCCCGTGGGTCGAGTTCCTGGCGGCGACGCCGGAGATTCGCTCGAACACCTCGGTGTGCCTGAAGGTCGTCGATCCCAAGATCGCGGCCCTGTCGGAAGACGCCCAGGCCGACTTCGCCAAGAAGCTGGCCAGCCTGCTCGAGAAGGAGGGCGCCGCCCTCGACATCGGCGGCTATCGCGACGCCCCGGCGGGCCTGCGCATCTGGTGCGGCGCCACCGTCGAGGCTTCCGACCTCGAGGCCCTGACGCCCTGGCTCGACTGGGCCTTCGCCACCGTCTCGGCCGAACTGGCCGCCGCTTAAGCCTCTAGTACAGGCCCCTTCCGCGCTGCGCGCTCCTCCCCCAGAGGGGGAAGAAGGATCGCGTTCCCCTTCCTCCCCCATCGGGGGAGGGGGACCGCC
>CAKZJK010000423.1 GCA_936942565.1 uncultured Caulobacter sp.
CCGCGCCCAGGCGCTGCAGGCGCAGGGCGATTACGCCGGCGCCCTGGACCGCCTCGACAAGTACCTCGCCAACTCCCCGCAGGACGCCGAGGCGCGCTTCACCCGCGGCCTGGTGCTGGTCAAGCTCAACCGCACCGACGACGCGGTGAAAACCTTCTCCGACCTGACCCGCGACTACCCGCAGCTGCCCGAGCCGTACAACAACCTGGCCGTGCTCTACGCCCAGAAGGGCGACTACGAGAAGGCGCGCGACGCCCTCAAGAAGCGCTTGCGTCAGTTCGCGGCGCAAGGCGCGGTCCCCGACGCCAAGATCCGCGCGACCCAGATCGTCTTTGGCCCGCCCTCGCCGTTCCCCGTGGCCTTCCGGGTCATGGGACCGGACGCCGATCGCGTTCGCGAGATCGCCGAACGGGTCAAGGGCGTCATGCTGGCCAACCCGGCCATGCGCCAGGTCAACACCGACTGGGGCCAGCGCGCGCCGACCGTCCATTTCGTGCTCGACCAGGATCGCCTGCGCGCCTTTGGCCTCAGTTCCGCCGACGCCTCCCAGCAGCTGCAGTTTCTGCTGAGCGGCGTGCCGGTGACCCAGGTGCGCGAGGATATCCGGTCGGTCGAGGTCATCGCGCGGACGAGCGGCCAGGACCGGCTGGACCCGGCCAGGCTGGGCGCCTTCACCCTGGTGGGTTCGGCGGGCGAGCGCATTCCGCTCGACCAGATCGGCAAGGCCGAGATCCGCATGGAGGACCCGATCCTGCGCCGCCGCGATCGGATGACGACGATCACCGTGCGCGGCGACATCGACGAGCGCCTGCAGCCGCCGGACGTCTCGACCAAGGTCCAGAAGGAGCTGCAGCCGATCATCAAGACCCTTCCGGTCGGCTACCGGATCGAGATGGGCGGCTCGATCGAGGAGGCCGGCAAGGCCAACAAGGCGCTGGCCGTGGTCTTCCCGCTGATGTTCATCCTGATGATGGTGGTGATCATCTTCCAGGTCCGGTCGATGTCGGCGATGTTCATGGTGCTGCTCACCGCGCCGCTGGCCCTGGTGGGGGTCGCTCCGACCTTGCTGCTCTTCCACCAGCCGTTCGGGTTCAACGCGATCCTGGGCCTGATCGCCCTGGCCGGCATCATCATGCGCAACAGCCTGATCCTGATCGGCCAGATCCAGATCAACCAGGAGGAGGGTCTTGATCCCTTCCATGCCGTCGTCGAGGCCACGGTCCAGCGCGCCCGGCCGGTGATCCTGACGGCGCTGGCGGCGGTTTTCGCCTTCATCCCGCTGACCTGGTCGGTGTTCTGGTCGTCCATGGCCTACACCCTGATCGGCGGCACGATCGGCGGCACGATCCTGACCCTGGTTTTCCTCCCGGCGCTCTACGCGATGTGGTTCCGGATCAGGAACGAGCCGGATCAAGCCGGCCACCAGACAGCCGAGGAGCCAACGGCTCCGGCCGCATAGCGCCGGGGGCCCCGTCTTCACGGGTCACCAGCGGCTTTCTCGGGGACACCGTGGGGGCGACGCCACGACCGCGCGCGGCTGATCGAAAAGAGACCGGCGAGACTTGCGATCTCGCCGGTCAGCGGGGTCACCCTCGGGGGGGGTACTAGAACTTGCCGCGTACGCCGAACTTGATCGTTCGGCCGTTGTACTTGGCGTAGTCCATGCGGGTATCGCGGCCATCGCCGTAGCGACCGCCGACGTCGTCGAAGTAGTCGTAGGTCAGCGCATTGGTCAGGTTCAGGGCATCGACGCGCACCTCGATGCTGTCGTTGACCTTGTAGGTCGCGTTGCCGTCCAGGAAGCCCGCGCCGGCATGCCAACGCTGAAGATCGGAGCCGTTGTTGGTGGTCTCGATGATGTTCTTGGCCTTGTAGTTGTAGGACAGGCGCAGACCGAACGGACCCTTCTCGTAATAGCCCGTCAGGCTGTAGGAGTACTTCGGCACCGTGTTGACGTTCAGGATCTTTCCGCCGGTCGTCTTGTAGTCGTAGCCGGACGTGTTGACGTGGGTGAAGCTGGCGAGGGCGCCCAGGCCGCTCCAGATCCCCGGCAGGAAGTCGAACGACTGCTGGTAGGCCAGTTCGTAGCCGTCCAGCTTGATCGAGCCTTGGTTATAGTAGGTGGCCAGGGTGATCGGCAGGCTGGGATCGACCTTGCCCGTCGCGGGGTTCTGGAAGATCGGCGCCAGGGCGGTGTCGGGCAGGCCCAGCGACGAGAACGGCACGGTGGTCGTGGTCGAGACGGTGGTGTCCTTGAGCTCCTTCCAGAAGAAGCCGGCGCTCAGGATCCCGCCGCGACCGAAGTACCACTCGACGCCGGTGTCGTAGTTCGTCGAGGTCTGCGGCAGCAGGTCCGGATTCCCCGACGTGGCGCGCGTGTCGTAGATGTTCGGGATCACCGTGTTGGCCGCGATGATCGACAGCGACGCGCGGGTGATCGTCTTGCCCCACGACCCGCGCCAGATCAGCTTGTCGCTCAGGTCGTAGGCGAAGCTGGCCGACGGCAGGGTGTTCTTGTACGAGCCGTCCGCCTGGTTGGGCACGTAGGTCGTCACCGCGCCGTTGGTCTGCCGCAGATAGTTGTCGATGTGGGTGTTGGTCTCGGAGTACCGCACGCCGACATTGACCCGCAGCTCGCGATCGAGAATCTCGCGCTTGAGGTCGCTCTGCACGAAGGCGGTCTTGACCTCCTCCTCGGCCCCGAAGCTGGCGTTGAAGTCGATGGGCGTGGCCTTGGCCGTGCCGATCGGATCAAAGGTGCTCATCACGTAGTCGCGGCTGAACGTCGCCCACGCCTGCGGATAGCCCGAGCCAATCACCAGGTTGTCCAGCGGCACGTCGCGCAGCATCGCTCCGCGCAGGGCGGCCGCGCCGAGCGCGTTGATCTTGGCCGTTCCCGCCGCGGTGGCGTTGCGCTTGGTGGTGTTCTTGCGGGTCGAGACATAGGAGAAGCCGCCCTTCAGGTGGCCCTCGACGCCGAACAGGCCGTAGTCCCAGTCGGCGAACAGCTTGGCGGTCTTTTCCTTGTCGATCTCGCGGCGCCAGTCGAAGCCGACGCCAAAGTCCTGGTAGTTGTTGGGGTTGGTGAAGTCGACGCCTGGCGCCGACAGGCCCGGATAGACGTGGTCGTCGGTGTAGTCGATCGTGGTCGTTACGCCGTACAGGTTCGCGATCAGGCGGTTGCCGGTGAAGTAGGCGTCGCTCTCGCTCAGGCTGCCCTGGGCCGTGACCTTCAGCTTGTCGGTCAGCTGATAGCTGGCGTCGAACGAGGCCATTTTGAACTCGGTTCGCGAGTTGTAGAAATAGCTTTCGCCCAGATAGGACGTGTTGCCGAACGTGCCTTCCAGCAGGTTCGAGCCGGTGTCGAGGGTGACATTGATCGGCACCAGGCCGTTGTGCCCGGGCCCGCCCGCCTGAGCGGCCGTGTTGGTGGTCTTGGAGTTCCGGATCGGCAGACCGAAGGTATATTCGTCCAGCGAGTCCTGGAGCTTTGAATACAGGCCATCGACGCTGATGTTCAGCTTGTCGTTCTGATATTGCAGCGACCCGACCGCGCCGGTTCTCTCGCGCGTGTTCTCGCCGCCATAGTAGCGGTAGAAGCGCGGCAGGTAGCCGTTCTCGATCTGCGCCTGGGTCAGCGAGCCGCGGTTATAGCGCGGATCCGCGAAGTCCAGGGTGACGGCGAACGGACCCTTGTTGGGCGACTGACTGCCCAGGGCGTGGCTGTTGTAGCCGCCGGTCGCCTCGAAACCCGAACGGTTGTTGACGCTCTTGGAGTGGGCGACCGCGAACAGCGCGCCGAAGTTTCCCCAGGTGTTGGAGACCAGCGCGAAGCCGGCCGGATCCAGGTGCTTGGACTTGTCGTTGTACGAGCCCACCACCTGATAGCGGATGTGGCGACCGGGGCTGTCGAAGGGGCGCGGCGTCTGCAGATCGACGACGCCGCCGATCCCGCCCTCTTCCAGTTCGGCCAGCGGCGTCTTGTAGAAGTCCACGCGTCCGAACAGCTCCGAGGCGAAGACGTCGTAGTTGAAGTCGCGCGACGAGCCGCCGACGTTGCCGGACGAGGTCGTGCGGACCGGCGCGCCGTTGATGGTGGTGACGTTGTAGTCCGAGCCCAGGCCGCGAATGGAGATGCGCTGGCCTTCGTTCGAGGCGCCGTCACGGCTCAGATACACGCCCGGGATGCGCTGAAGGGCCTCGGCGACGTTCGCCTCCGGGAACTTGCCGATGTCCTCGGCCACGATGGAGTCCCGGACCACGATCGCGTCCCGCTTCAGGTTCAGCGACTTCTGCAGCGACGACCGGAAGCCGGTGACCACCACCTCGTCGACGGTGTCCTGCCCCGCGGGCGCGGCCGTCTGGGCCCAGGCTGTCGTCCCGACGCCGCCCAAACCCGCCGCCAGCATCGTCGTCAACATCAGTTGCGTCTTCATTCTTCCCTCCCCTGGCGGCGTTCTTCGCCGCGCGACTTCCCCAAGCCCCCCTCGAAAACCGGTTCGAGAGGGCAGCCCGCCAATCGGCGGCGCGTTTCGAAAATCGA
>CAKZJK010000424.1 GCA_936942565.1 uncultured Caulobacter sp.
GCTGTACGATTGCGTGAAAGCGTTCTCCGAAACCGACTTCACCGAGGATCTGAAGAAGATCGACGTGCCGGTGCTGGTGCTGCACGGCGAGGACGACCAGGTCGTGCCGATCGACGCGTCGGCCCGACAGGCCATCAAGCTGCTCAAGCACGGCAAGCTGATCACCTATCCGGGCTTCCCGCACGGCATGGCGACGACCCACGCCGACGTCATCAACGCCGACCTGTTGGCCTTCTTCAAGGCCTAGGAACTTGGGACCGCCGTCATGTGTCAGGCAGGCCAAACTCGGCCGATAGACCGCGACAACGCACGTGACGGCGGGCCTTGGCTTGTGCTGACGCTCGTTACCGTTCGAGCGCCCGAGGGCGTTCTGTTCGGCCGGCTGGAAGCTCGCGTCGGATACACGAGCCCCAATCCCGACAAAGGCAAATATTGGAAATGATGAGTTTCATTCATTTCCATTTATGAGCCAATCGACTGTCGGCACAGTCCCCTCATCAGACACCGACATGGCGGCCCGGGGCACGGTCCGCCGATCTTCAAAAGGACCAAGACCATGACCCCGCAAGCCAAGGCCGTCCCAGGCGCCCGCCTTCTGAACCCGACCGATCACACGCTGATCATGATCGACTTCCAGTCGCAGATGGCCTTCGCCACGAAGTCGATCGACGCCAGCCTGCTGCGCACCAACGCGGCCCTGGTGGCCAACAGCGCCGCCGGCTTCGGCGTCTCGACCATTCTCACGACCGTCGCCGAAAAGAGCTTCTCGGGGCCGATGTTCTCGGAAGTCACCGATCCCTTCCCCGGCAAGCGCCTGCTGGACCGCACCTCGATGAACACCTGGGAAGACGCCCCGGTCATCGCCGAGGTCAACGCCCTCGGCAAGTCGCGGATCGTGCTGGCCGGCCTCTGGACCTCGGTCTGCATCGTCGGCCCGGCGCTGTCGGCGCTGGAGCAAGGCTTCGAGGTCTTCGTGATCACCGACGCCTGCGGCGACGTCTCCAACGAAGCGCACGAGCGGGCCGTCACCCGCATGGTCCAGGCCGGCGCTCAGCCGATGACCTCGCTGCAATATCTGCTTGAGCTGCAACGCGACTGGGCTCGCGGCGAGACCTACGAGATGACCACGGGCGTGGCCAGGAAGTTCGGTGGCGCCTACGGCCTGGGCGTCACCTACGCCAAGACGATGTTCGGCGCCTCCGAAGGTCACTGACAACCCCAAGGGCGAGGCCCGCGCCTCGCCCGCCCGGCCGGAGTGTCGCCATGAAGCCCTACCTTCTGTCTCTTGGCGCTGGCCTCCTGGTGGGCGTCATCTATTCCATGATGGGCGTCCGCTCGCCCGCGCCGCCCGCCATAGCGCTACTCGGCTTGCTGGGCATGTTGCTGGGTGAGCAGGCCGTCCCGATCGCGAAGCGTCTGCTGACGAAGGCGCCGGTCACGGCCTATCTGAAGACGCCTGATTGCGCCGGCCGCGTGCTGGGACCGCATGTCGGCGCCAAGACGCCTGAAGACCAGTCATGACGCCGCTGAACCGCCGCCAGGCGCTGGCCTTCGGGGCGGCGCTCTTTCCTAATTCCCTTCTCGCTGATCCCCGGAGGCCCGGCCCCATGTCCGTTCAAGCCGACCTGCTGCTCGTCAACGGCAAGTTCACGACGCTCGACCGCTCCAACCCCCGGGCCGACGCCGCGCTCGTCCGGGACGGCAAGTTCGCCGCCGTGGGCGAGGAGCGCGAGGTCCGCGCCGCCCAACCCGACAGTGATCGACCTGAAAGGCCGCCGGGTGATCCCCGGACTGATCGACAGCCACATGCACATCATCCGCGGCGGGCTGAACTACAACATGGAGCTGCGCTGGGACGGCGTTCCGACCCTGGCCGACGCCATGGCGATGCTAAAGAAGCAGGCCGCCAACACCCCGCCGCCGCAGTGGGTGCGCGTCGTGGGCGGCTTCACCGAGCACCAGTTCGTCGAAAAGCGCCTGCCGACCCTGGACGAGATCAACGCCGCCGCGCCCGAGACGCCGGTGTTCATCCTGCACCTCTACGACCGCGCCCTGCTCAACCGCGCGGCCCTGCGGGCGGTCGGCTACACCAAGGACACGCCCAACCCGCCGGGCGGCGAGATCCAGCGCGACGCCACGGGCGAGCCCACGGGTCTGCTGCTGGCCCAGCCGAACGCCACGATCCTCTACGCCACCCTGGCCAAGGGCCCAAAGCTTCCGCCCGAGTACCAGTTGAACTCGACCCGCCACTTCATGCGCGAGATGAACCGCCTGGGCGTGACCGGCGTGATCGACGCCGGCGGCGGCTTTCAGAACTATCCCGATGACTACGAGATCATCGAGAAGCTGCACATGGACGACCAGCTGACCCTGCGGATCAGCTACAATCTCTTCACGCAAAAGCCCAAGGCCGAGCTGTCGGACTTCCAGAGCTGGTCCAAGCAGGTCAGGCCCGGCCAGGGCGACGACAAGTACCGCCACAACGGCGCGGGCGAGATGCTGGTCTACAGCGCGGCCGACTTCGAGGACTTCCGGGTCGAACGACCCGAGATGCCGCCAAACATGGAAGCCGACCTCGAGCCGGTGATCCGGCACCTCGTCGAGAACCGCTGGCCCTGGCGGCTTCACGCCACCTACGACGAGACGATCAGCCGCGCGCTCGATGTCTACGAGAAGGTGAACCGCGACATGCCGTTCGACGGCCTGCACTGGTTCTTCGACCACGCCGAGACGATCAGCGAGCGCAATATCGACCGTATCGCGGCCCTCGGCGGCGGCATCGCCGTGCAGCACCGCATGGCTTATCAGGGCGAATATTTCATGGAGCGCTACGGGGCCAAGGCCGCCGAGGCCACGCCTCCGATCGGCAAGATGCTAAAGGCTGGAATCCCGGTGGGCGCCGGCACCGACGCCACCCGAGTGGCGAGCTATAACCCTTGGGTCTCGCTGAACTGGCTGGTGAGCGGCAAGACGGTCGGCGGCACGCGGCTCTATCCGCCGGCCAATCGCGTCGACCGCGAGGAGGCCCTGCGTCTTTGGACGAGCGCCAACACCTGGTTCTCCAACGAGGAAGGCAAGAAAGGCCAGATCGCCGTCGGCCAGCTGGCCGATCTGGCCGTGCTCAGCGACGACTATCTGACCGTGCCCGAGGACGAGATCCCGCACCTGTCGTCGGTGCTGACCCTGCTGGGCGGCAAGGTCGTTCATGGCGAGGGCGACTTCGGCAAATTGGCGCCGGTTCTGCCGCCGCCGATGCCAGACTGGTCGCCGGTGCGGACCTTCGGCGGTTACCAGGACCGCTCGCGCAATCACGCCCGCGCCCTGGCTAGCGCCTGCGGCTGCGCGAGTAGCTGCAACGTCCACGGCCACGACCACGCGGCGGCCTACGCCCGCGAAGCCCCCACCAGCGACGCGCGCTCGTTCTGGGGCGCGATGGGCTGCGGCTGCTGGGCGGTGTGAGGTGACGCCTCCCGCTCCCATCGCCGCCCTGCTGCGGGCGCCGGCCTTCGGCGTCTTCGCCCGCGCGGTCCTCACTCTGCCCTATTGGTGGAGCGGGATCGCCAAGTTGACCGACGTGAAAGGCGCCCTGGCCGAGGCCTCCGGCCTGGGCCTCAAGCCCGCCGTCCTGATCGTCGCGGCCACCATCGCCGTCCAGCTTGGCGGCTCGCTGGCGCTGATCCTGGGTCGGATAGGATGGCTGGCCGCCGGCGCGCTGGGCATGTTCACCGCCTTGGCCACGCTGATCGCACATCCCTACTGGACGGTCGTCGATCCGACGGAACGGTTCCACGCCCTGAACACCTTCCTCGAGCATATCGGCCTGATTGGTGGTTTCATGCTCGCCGCGATCCTGGTCGAGAAGGAGCGTGTCGGATGAGCGGCAATCGGCTCAATATCGCGACCGGCATGGGCATGGCGTTCGTCGGCGGCTATGTCGACGTGGTCGGCTTCGTCCTGCTGTTTGGCCTGTTCGTCGCCCACGCCACCGGCAACCTGGTGATGCTGGGCGTGGCGCTCGCCGGAGACTCCGGCGGCCTCGCCACGAAACTCCTGGCCTTGCCCACCTTTCTTGTCGTGGCGTCGCTGGCCTACGCCTTCGTTCGATCGCGCAAGGCTCGCGGCCTTCCCTGCGAAGCGCTCGTGCTGGGACTGCAGGCGCTGTTGCTGACGGCTTTCGCGCTGCTGACCGTGGCGGCCACGCCGGCGGGGGCCGCCGATCGGCCGGAGGTCATGCTGGCCGGCCTGGTGGGCGTCGCGGCGATGGCGGTGCAGAATGTCGGGGCCCGAGTCGTCTTCGGGCATCTCGCGCCGACCACCATGATGACCGGGAACGTGACACAGATGGCCATCGACATCGTCGACGTGGTGACCGCGCGAGGCCGTCCGGACGAGGCTCTGAGGGCGCGCCTGGTCAAGACCTGGCCGCCGGTCGCGGCTTTCGCGCTCGGCGCCGTCGGTGGCGCGGCGCAGGGATCATATGAAGGCAACAAGGCTGCAGGCCCAATCGGCAGCGTTGTCGGTGGTGCAATTGGAGCCGGGCTCGGTGCCG
>CAKZJK010000425.1 GCA_936942565.1 uncultured Caulobacter sp.
ACGCTCCGCGTCGCCGCCGCGCGGCCGCCCGGGTCTCTTGACTGACTTGGTCAGTCCTGCACGCTGCAGCCTCCAAGAGATTTAAGGACGGGACCGCGCGGGGTACAATCACAACAGCGCCACTCGACCGACTATAGGAGCTGCGATGAGAGCAGTAAGCGATTGGGAGAAGACCGATCTTGAGGCTTTGATATCAAACGAGGCAGATGAGGGAATTGATCTAGAATTCAAGTCATCAGCAGCGCTCATTAATAACCCTAAAAATAAATCTGAAATGATAAAGGATTTGTGCGCCTTTGCGAATGCTGCTGGCGGAACAATTATCTATGGAATATGCGAAAAAGACGACGGAAGAGCGGGATACATAGACGAAGGCTCGCCATCTAGCGTCACTCAAGAATGGATTGAACAAATCATATCCAGCAATATTGAGCCTAAAATTCAAGGAATTATCGTAAAGAGAATATGGCTAAACGGAGATAATTCCGCATTTGCTATACAGATACCTAAATCCGTAAATAGCGCACCACATCAGTCACGTATCGATCAGAAATACTATCGCAGATGGGGGAAAATTACACAGGCCATGTTCGACCATGAGATTAGAGACCTCATGCGTCGGTCGGAGACGCCGGAGCTATATTTGGATTGGAACATCGAAAAGAAGGAGAATCACTTTTCGATCTCATCAACAATATCGAATCGATCTAATTCGCCCGCACTCTACGGAATTACTAATATATATCTTGATGCCGATCTAAAACCAAGAAATTACGGCGAATTTCAGAATATTTATGCAGAACTCATTTTTAATGGGGACCGCAAAAAAGCATTTCAATTAACCCGGCTGTTTGCCACTCCCGGCCACTTACCTATCTTCAACGGGCAAAAATGGAGTTGGTTTGATTGTGATGTAGATATAGAACCGAATAGTGTTTACGCTTTCTGCCAAAGAATTGCCTGCCCCGGTTTCCATGAAACTATAGGCGGCCAGATAGTCAGAATTGGTGATAGCCTGCCTCATATCGAGCTGAAGACCATCTAGCCCATCCACATCCCCCACCCTTCCATCCCCAACCTCCGCCGCCCCGCCACCTCCCCAGCGGCGCCATACCGCCCTATATCCTGGTCCTGACGTTCACCACGCTGGGACCTCAAGGTTGTCCACCCAGTTCCGACTGCCGCTGACCGCCGCGCCGACCTATGCTCGCGAAGACTTCGCCGTCTCGCCGAGCAACGCCGACGCCGTGGCGCGGGTCGAGGCCTGGCCGGCCTGGCCCGAGGGGCGGCTGGCGCTGGTCGGACCGGCCGGGGTGGGCAAGACGCACCTGGCGCGGGCCTGGGCGGCGGCGCACGGCGCCGTGGTGGTCGAGGCGACCGGCGATGACGCGCCCGACCTCCCAGCCCTGCGCGGCAAGCCGGTGCTGGTCGAGGACGCCGACCGGCGGGCCGAAGGGACCGCGCTGTCGGACGAGGCGCTGTTCCACATCCTGAACATGGCCGGGGTCGACGGCGGGACCGTGCTGCTGACCGGCCGGACGCCGCCGGTCGGCTGGACCGCGTCGGTGCCGGACCTGCGCTCGCGGCTGAACGCCCTCTCCGTCGCCACCATCGACGAGCCCGACGACGTGGTGCTGGAGGCGGTGCTGCGGCGGGCCTTCGAGCAGCGGCTGCTGAAGCCCGATCCGGACCTCTATCCCTATCTCCTGCTACGCCTGCCCCGCTCGGCCGCCGAGGCCCTGGCGGCGGCGGACCTGCTGGACGAAGCCGCGGCGCAGATGCGGCGCGAGCTGAACAGGGCCCTGGCGCGGGAAGTGCTGGGGGATTTCGAGGGGGATGAGGGGGGGTAGGACTTTGCCTTCGCTCAACATACCCTCGTCATCCCGGAAGCGCCGCAGGCGCTATCCGGGACCCAGGGGGTGAAGGAACGCCGCGCGCGCCGCCCCTGGGTCCCGGCTATACCGCCGGCTTTCGCCGGCGTCCGGCCGGGATGACGAGCAGATGTTGCGGTTTAGGGCCCTGTCTTCTTCCCGTCACTTGCGTCGTTCACCATGGCGGAACAAAGTCTGCCTATAGTGATCTCATGACCGACGCCTCGACGATGACCCTCGCCGCCGCCAATGCTCCGCACGCTGACGAAGCCGCCAGCCTGGTGCTGGACGGCGAGCTGATGGCCTCGCCCGAGCGGTTCTTCAATCGCGAGCTGTCGTGGCTGGCCTTCAACCAGCGGGTCCTGGAGGAGAGCGGCAATCCGCGTCACCCGCTGCTGGAGCGGCTGCGGTTCCTGTCGATCTCGGCCAACAACCTCGACGAATTCTACATGGTCCGCGTGGCCGGCCTGAAGGGCCAGGTGCGCGAGGGCGTGCGGGTGGTCAGCCAGGACGGCCTGACGCCGGGCGAGCAGCTGGCGCGCATCAACGCCTCGGCCGCCGAGCTGATGGCCGAGCAGCAGAAGATCTGGCGCCAGGTTCGCACCGAGCTTTGGGACGAGGGCCTGAAGCTGCTCGACGCCAAGGATATCGAGGGCGAGGACAAGGACCGGGCCGAGGATATCTTCACCAACCAGATTTTCCCTGTGCTGACGCCGCTGGCGATCGATCCGGCTCACCCGTTCCCGTTCATCCCGAACCTGGGATTTTGTCTTGCTCTGAAGCTGCGTCGCATAGCGGACGACAAACACCTCTACGCCCTGGCGCCTATCCCCCAGCAGGTGCGGCGGTTCTGGGAGCTCTCCTCGGTCGTCTCGCGCGGCAAGAAGCGCCAGCGCAAGATCATGGCGCTGGAAAGCTTCATCATCCTGTTCCTCGACCACCTGTTCCCCGGCTACGAGGTCGAAGGCCGGGGCCTGTTCCGCCTGATCCGCGACAGCGATCTGGAGATCGAGGAAGAGGCCGAGGACCTGGTGCGCGAGTTCGAGGCGCGGCTGAAGAAGCGGCGCCTGGGCCAGGTGGTGCGGGTCAAGATCCAGACCACCATGCCGCAGGACCTGCGCGACTTCATCATCGAGGGCCTGCGCGCCGAGCCCGAGGACGTGATCCTGGTCGACGGCAAGCTGGGCCTGGCCCAGATGAGCGAGCTGATCCCGCCGGACCGGCCGGACCTGAAGTTCCCGCCCTTCAACGCCCGCTTCCCCGAGCGTATCCGCGACCACGGCGGCGACTGCTTCGCGGCGATCCGCGAGAAGGACATTCTGGTACACCACCCCTTCGAGAGCTTCGACGTGGTGGTGCAGTTCCTGCGCCAGGCCGCGCGCGACCCGAACGTGCTGGCGATCAAGCAGACCCTCTACCGCACCTCCAAGGACAGCCCGATCGTGGCGGCCCTGATCGAGGCGGCCGACAACGGCAAGAACGTCACGGCCCTGGTGGAGATCAAGGCCCGCTTCGACGAGGAAAATAACCTCAAGTGGGCGCGCGACCTGGAGCGGGCCGGCGTGCACGTGGTGTTCGGCTTCGTCGACTGGAAGACCCACGCCAAGCTGTCGGTCGTGGTGCGCCGCGAGGCCGACCAGACCCTGCGCACCTACTGCCACTTCGGCACCGGCAACTATCACCCGCAGACGGCGCGGGTTTACACCGACCTTTCCCTGTTCACCTGCGACCCGGCCCTGGGGCGCGATGGCGGGAAGCTGTTCAACTTCATCACCGGCTACGCCCAGCCCGGGCGGCTGGAGAAGCTGTCGTTCTCGCCGATGACGCTGAAGCCTGATTTGCTGCGGATGATCGAGACCGAGGCGGACGCGGCGCGGGCGGGCAAGCCGGCCGGCATCTGGGCCAAGATGAACTCGGTGGTCGACCCGCAGATCATCGACGCGCTGTACAAGGCCAGCCAGGCGGGCGTGCAGATCGATCTGGTCGTGCGCGGCATCTGCTGCCTGCGGCCGGGCATCAAGGGCCTGTCGGAGAACATCCGGGTCAAGAGCATCGTCGGCCGCTTCCTGGAGCACGCCCGCATCCTGGCCTTCGCCAACGGCGCGGCCATGCCCTCGGCGCAGACGCGGCTCTTCATCAGCTCGGCCGACTGGATGCCGCGCAACCTGGACCGCCGCGTCGAGAGCCTGGTGCCGGTCGAGAACCCGACCGTCCACCAGCAGGTGCTGGACCAGATCATGGTCGCCAACCTCAATGACGAGGCCCAGAGCTGGAAGCTGGACAGCGAGGGCGACTACGCCCGCGATCCGGCCTGGAACAGCAAGGGCGCCTTCTCGGCCCACGACTACTTCATGACCAATCCCAGCCTGTCGGGCCGCGGTCATGGGGCCCGTGACCTGCCGCGCGCGTTCGACCACGTGGGACCCAAGCGCAAGGCCTAGAGTCTTGGGCTGAGCGTCGCGAAGTCCGCCTTCGCAAGCGGTTGAGGCTTCCCCCGCCGTCGGAATGCGCTAAACCACGCCCCATGCCCTTCCCGGCGCCGCGCGACGCGGCCGTGATCGATATCGGCTCCAACTCGGT
Organism: uncultured Caulobacter sp.; assembly: GCA_936942565.1. GTDB lineage: Bacteria > Pseudomonadota > Alphaproteobacteria > Caulobacterales > Caulobacteraceae > Caulobacter. The sequence goes on from CAKZJK010000425.1 coordinate 4,452, forward strand.
CCGCCTCGTGGTGTACCGGCTGGAGGGGCGCGCCATCTGGACGGTCTTCAACGAGAAGGTCCTGGCGGGCCTGGGCCGCGACCTGGCCAAGACCGGCCGCCTCTCGC
>CAKZJK010000426.1 GCA_936942565.1 uncultured Caulobacter sp.
TCCTGCGCTTCGTGCGCGCGATCGATTTCTCCGAGCAGATGTCGTGCGTCGATGACGGTCACGATGGCGTCGAGCCTGGTGCTCCGCCGGACGTCCTCGTCGACGAGAAAAGTCTGCGCCACGGGGGCCGGATCGGCGAGCCCCGTGGTTTCGACGATGATGCCGTCGAACTTGCCGCGCCGCTTCATCAATCCCTGCAGGATCCTGATGAGGTCGCCTCGCACCGTGCAGCAGATGCACCCGTTGTTCATTTCGAAGATTTCTTCCTCGGCGTTGACGACGAGATCATTGTCGATGCCGATTTCGCCGAACTCGTTGACGATCACGGCGTAGCGCTTGCCGTGCTCCTCGGTGAGGATGCGGTTGAGCAGCGTGGTCTTGCCGGCGCCGAGATAGCCGGTCAGCACGGTGACGGGGATCTTGCCATTTCCAGCAAGAGAAGGAGCGGCGGAGGAGGCTTGGGTCATGGAGCGCTATTTAGGCGCTCGCCCCGGCAAACAAAAGCCGTGGCTCTACAGTTCCAGGAACGCGACCCCAACGCCCATGGCGATCAGAGCGACGCCCAGGATCGTCGACTCGTAGCGGGCGATCCGGTCCAGCCCCAAGCGCTTGACCCCGGCCAGGCTCAAGGTCGTGAACAGCAGCATGCCCGTGGCCGTGGCGGCCATCAGCACGGCGCTCAGCGCCATGAACCCGGTCCAGCCATGCTTCACGCCCGCCAGGTAGATCGGCAGGAACGCCTCGCACGGCGACAGGGTCAGCAGCACCACCAGCGCGATGATGGCGGCCCGATCGGAGGCGTAGCGACGGGTCGTGATGCCGCCCTGGGCGTGGTCGTGCCGACCGCGCCATAGATAGAAGAGTCCCAGCGCGCCCATCAGCGCTCCGACCACCCAGCCGAACACCGAGCCCATATGAGGCTGCACGGCCAGGCCCGCGCCCACGAGCACGACGCCAAGCAGGATGGTGAAGGCGACGTGGCCAAGGCCCGCCAAGGCCGTGACGCTCAGGGTCTTGCCCGCCGACCAGTGCTGGCCGCGCCCCACGAGGACGAACGGCAGCCAATGGGTCGGCAGCGCCGCGTGCAGGAAGGCGACGGCGAAGCCGGTGGCGGCGATCGGGGCGAGAAGCGTCATGTTCACGCGAAGGCCTATAGCGTGTTATAAAGTAACACACCAGGGGTCATCGCGAACTTCTCGCGTTTAGCGGAATCTCGTCCGGATTCCCGTGCCGACGCCGTTGACTCTCGGGCTCGCGGCTGTATAAGTCGCGCCCTCTTCGCCCGCCGGGTTTCCGAGCGGGCGTTCCCTATTTTGCGAACGCACGTTTTTAAGGCGCTAACCTATGTACGCGGTGATCAAAACCGGCGGCAAGCAGTACCGGGTTCAAGCCGGCGACCTGCTGGTGGTCGAAAAGCTCGAAGGTGAACCCGGCGCTGCCGTGGCCTTTGGCGAAGTCCTGATGCTTGGCGAAGGCGAGGCCGTGACGGTCGGCGCCCCCACCGTGGACGGCGCTGTCGTCTCCGGCACCCTGATCGAAACCCGCAAGGGTGAGAAGGTGAAGATCTTCAAGAAGATCCGCCGTCAGGGCTACCGCCGCACCCGCGGTCACCGCCAGCTGGAATCGGTCGTGCGCGTCACGTCCGTCGCCGGCGCCGGCAAGGAAGCCAAGTGGGAAGGGTCGATCGACCTGACCCCGAAGGTCATCCTGGACGCCCGCGCTCGCGGCCTCGGCGACGCCGCCGTGCCGTTCACGGTTCCGGCCGCGACCGAAGCCGCTCCGGCTCCGAAGAAGGCCAAGGCTCCGAAGGCTGCCGAAGCCGCCGCCGAGCCGGCCGCCGAAGCCGCCCCGAAGAAGAAGGCCGCCCCTAAGAAGGCCGCCGCCAAGACGGAGGAAGGCGAAGCCTAAGGGCGACGCCTTCTAAAGGTAGGAGAGCAAGATGGCTCACAAGAAATCTGGCGGTTCGTCGAGCAACGGCCGCGACTCAGAGTCGAAGCGCCTTGGCGTGAAGAAGTTCGGCGGCGAGAAGGTTCTCGCCGGCAACATCCTCGTGCGTCAGCGCGGCACCAAGTTCTACCCGGGTTCGGGCGTGGGCATTGGCAAGGATCACACCCTCTTCGCGCTCGTGCAGGGCGCGGTGGGCTTCGTGACCAAGAAGCACAATCGCACCTACGTGACCGTGACCCCGGCCGCTCAGCCGGCCGAGTAAGCACGAACCAGGGTTTCTTCGGATCGTGCTTCTCCTTCAGAAGACGATCCGGACAGACGATCTCTAGCGGGGAGTCCGGAACGCCGGGCTCCCCGCTTTTGTTTTGTCTCGTCGCCATCCGCAACAAGCTTCGCCATGGCGGCGTCACGGTTCCGCATCAAGAGAACCGGAGGAACCTTGGGAGGCGCCGATGTGCGTCATCGAAGAAAGACCCGTCATCGAAACCCAGCGGCTGACGCTGCGCGTCCCGGCCAAGGCCGATGTCGAGCGCGTGGCGGCCTTCTGCGTCGATCACGACGTGGCGCGCATGACCACGCGCATGCCCTCGCCCTATACCCGCGGCCACGCCGAGGACTTCGTGGCCCGCTGCGGGACCCAGAACCGCGCGCGCGACAACACCTTCGCCATCGAGCTGGCGGACGAGGGGCTGATCGGGGTGGTGGGCCTGTTCACCAACCCCGACGGGTCCGTCGAGCTGGGCTACTGGATCGGCCGGCCCTACTGGGGCCGCGGCTACGCGACCGAGGCGACCAAGGGCGCGTTGGATTGGGCGCGCGGTGTCTGGGACAAGCGCTACGTGACGGCCGGCCACTTCGCCGACAACGACGCCTCGGGACGCGTGCTGGTCAAGGCGGGGTTCCTGTACACGGGCGTCGTCGAGCACAAGCCGTCGGTCGCGCGCGGCGCCTTGGCGGCCACGCGCATGATGGTGTGGCTGGCTTAGAGCGCCTTAAGCCGCGCGGTGCGTCTGGATCACCTTCTGCGGACCTTCGCGGAAGCGCTTCTCGGCCGTGATGATCCGTTCGCACAGGGCGTCCAGATCGCTCAGCAGCGAATAGGTGGCGTAGATGGGGATCTCCATCATCGCCACCTGAGCGCGCGGCATGAACTCTGTGTACTTCTTCCACGCCGGATGGGTGTCGCGCGCGTTCAGCGCCCGCTGACCCAGCGGATTCCATAGATCCAGGTCCACCAAATCGTCCCGGCACTGCTTCATTACCGGCAGGGCGATGTAGAGGAACAGGAAGGTCGGCGTGGCGGCCTTGGCGAACTGCGGCTGCACCTGCAGGTGCCAGATGCGATAGGCCTCGAAGAAGCCCGCCTTGCGGACCGGGTCCGGCGGCAGCCAGGAGGCGTTCTCGTTGATCAGCTCGCTGGCGGTCGCGGACCGCTTGACCAGTTCGTCGGCGCTGGCGCCGGGCGGCATGGTCTTGGACAGCGCCACGACCGGGATGGCCAGCTTCTTGGCGACGTCGGTATAGGCGACCTGCTTGCCGGCCATCGGCGTCCATTGGCCGAACGACGGCGCGCCGGGCGTGCTCGCGCGCTTGGTCGCGGCGGCCTTATGCAGCAGCAGCTGCTCCTCGCGCTGCTGTTCGGCGCGCTGACGGTCGAATTCTTCTTCGTGGGCGGCCTGCTCCTCGGCCGTCATCCAACGCGCGCGGCCCGGACCATAGGTCCGCTCATAGCGGTTCAGCAGAACGAGAGTGTGGTCCGTCGAGGGGCGCTGGCCGACCTCGCCGAGAAACGTCTTGAAGTCTCGCCATTGCGGCGCGACGCCGGTTCCGCGCCCGATCAGGATGTTGCGGTGGACAGAGGCTTCGGCGCCATACTTGCGATGGATTTCCTGCGTCGAAAGCTCGAGCAGATCCTTCGCCAGGGTTTCGTCGACTTCTACTTCGGTCGCCAAGGCCAGCCTCCCGTTCCGCCGCGAAGACAAAGGCGGTTCGCTGCCATGACACCTTGTCGCATGGCGTGTTTTAACATTTCGTCACGATGCCGAGGGCTCGTCACCGGTTTCTTGAGGTTAACGGCTGTGGCCATGCGTCACGGCGGAAACTGGGTTTTGGCTCGACGCGCGGGACGCCTTGGGACAAAAGGACCCCATGAAATTCTTGGACCAATGCAAGATCTACATCCGCTCCGGTAACGGCGGCGGCGGGTCGGTGTCGTTCCGCCGCGAGAAGTACATCGAGTACGGCGGCCCGGACGGCGGCGACGGCGGTCGCGGCGGCGACGTGTGGATCGAGGCCGTCGAAGGCCTCAACACCCTGATCGACTATCGCTACCAGCAGCACTTCAAGGCCGGCACGGGCGTGCACGGCATGGGTCGCGCGCGCCATGGCGCGGCCGGCGATGACGTTGTCCTGAAGGTTCCCGTCGGCACGGAGATCCTGGAGGAAGACAAGGAAACCCTGATCGCCGACCTCGATCACGCCGGCATGCGCATCCTGCTGGCCAAGGGCGGCAACGGCGGCTGGGGCAACCTGCACTTCAAGGGCCCGGTGAACCAGGCGCCGAAGTACGCCAACCCCGGCCAGGAGGGCGAAGAGCGCTGGATCTGGCTGCGGCTGAAGCTGATCGCCGACGTCGGCCTGGTCGGCCTGCCCAACGCGGGCAAGTCGACCTTCCTGGCCGCCGCCAGCGCCGCCAAGCCCAAGATCGCCGACTATCCGTTCACCACCCTGACCCCGAACCTCGGCGTCGTGGACCTGTCCAGCAGCGAACGCTTCGTGCTGGCCGACATCCCCGGCCTGATCGAGGGCGCGTCGGAAGGCGCGGGCCTGGGCACGCGGTTCCTCGGCCACGTCGAGCGCTCGGCGACCCTGATCCACCTGATCGACGCCACCCAGGACGACGTCGCCGGCGCCTACGAGACGATCCGGGGCGAGCTGGAAGCCTATGGCGACGAGCTGGCCGACAAGGCCGAGATCCTGGCGCTGAACAAGATCGACGCCCTCGACGAGGAGACCCTCGCCGAAAAAGTCGCCGAACTGGAAGCGGTGTCGGGGATCAAGCCGCGCCTGGTGTCCGGCGTCTCGGGCCAGGGCGTGACGGAACTGCTGCGCGCCGCCTACCGCCAGGTTCGCATCCGTCGCGGCGACCTCGAGGAAGAGATCGCGGACGACGAGGATCACGTCGACGAGACCCCCGGAGGCTGGACGCCGTGAGCCACGCCGCCGAGGCGTATCGCGGCGCCCGCCGCATCGTCTTCAAGGTCGGCTCGGCCCTGCTGGTCGACGATAAGACCGGCGCGGCCGATCGCGCCTGGCTGGAGGCGTTTTGCGCCGACGCCGCCGCCCTACGCGCGGCCGGCAAGCAGGTGCTGGTCGTCTCGTCCGGCGCGGTCGCGCTGGGCCGCCGGCGCCTGGGCCTGAGCGGCAAGAAGGCCACCCTGCCCGAGAAGCAGGCGGCGGCCGCCGCCGGCCAGTCGCTGCTGATGCGCGCCTGGGAAGAAGCGTTCGAGCCTCACGGCCTGGGCGTCGCCCAGATCCTGCTCACCCGCGACGACACCGAGACCCGCCGCCGCTGGCTGAACGCCCGCGCCACGACCGAGACCCTGATGGGCCTGGGCGTCGTGCCCGTGGTCAACGAGAACGACACCGTCGTCACCGAGGAAATCCGCTACGGCGACAACGACCGCCTGGCCGCGCGCGTGGCCCAGATGGCCGGTGCCGATCTCTTGGTGCTGCTGTCGGACATCGACGGCCTCTACACCGCCGACCCGCGCAAGAACCCCAACGCCCAGCACATCCCGCACGTCAGCGAGATCACGGCCGAGATCGCCGGCATGGCCGAGGGCGCCAACGCCACCGCCGGGGTCGGCACCGGCGGCATGGCCACCAAGATCGCCGCCGCCCGCATCGCCCGCGCCGCCGGCTGCGCCACCCTGATCACCCTGGGCTCGCGCCCGCGCCCGCTGGCCGCCATCGCCGACGGCGAGAAGGCGACCCTGATCGAGGCCGGCGCCAGCCCCGCCGCCGCCTACAAGGCCTGGATCGCCGGTTCGTTGGCGCCCCAGGGCTGGGTGACGGTCGACGCCGGCGCGGCCAAGGCGCTGGAGTCAGGCAAGAGCCTGCTGTCGGCGGGCGTCCGCGCCATCGAAGGTCCCTTCGAGAAGGGCGACGCCGTCCGAGTCCGCGACGAGACCGGTCGCGAGGTCGCGCGCGGCATCGTCCGCTACGACAGCGCCGACGCCCAGCGCATCGCGGGCCTGCGCTCCGACGCCATCGAGGCCGAACTCGGTTTCACCGAGGGCCCGATGATCCACGCCGACGACCTGGCCGTAGCCAACTAGACTTTTCCCCGTACGAGCATCCCCATGGCCTACCGATCCCTCCGCGAATTCATCGACGTCCTGGAGGCCAAGGGCGAACTGATCCGGGTCAAGGAGCCGGTCTCCAGCGTGCTGGAGATGACCGAGATCCAGACGCGCCTCCTGGCGACCGGCGGGCCGGCGGTGCTGTTCGAACACGTGCTGCTGCCCGATGGCTCGCGCTCGGAGATGCCGGCGTTGGCCAACCTCTTCGGCACGGTCAAGCGCGTGGCCATGGGCGTGACCCTGGGCGGCGAACCCCGCGAGACGGCGGGCGAGTTGCGCGAGGTCGGCGAGCTGCTGGCCTTCCTGCGCCAGCCCCAGCCGCCCAAGGGTCTCAAGGACGCCCTCGACATGCTGCCCCTGGCCAAGACGGTCATGGCCATGCGTCCCGGCACGGTGAAAAAGGCGCCGGTGCAGGAGGTCGTCCTGACCGGCGACCAGATCGATCTTTCCAAGCTGCCGGTCCAGACCTGCTGGCCGGGCGAGCCCGCGCCGCTGATCACTTGGCCGCTGGTCGTGACCAAGGGCCCGGGCAAGGACCGCGAGGACGACTTCAACCTCGGCATTTATCGGATGCAGGTCCTCGGGAAAGACAAGTGCATCATGCGCTGGCTGGCCCATCGCGGCGGCGCCCAGCACTACGCCCGCCACAAGAAGGCCGGAAGCAAGGATCCCCTGCCCGCCTGCGCCGTCCTGGGCGCGGACCCCGGCACCATCCTGGCGGCCGTGACGCCGGTGCCCGACACCCTGTCGGAGTACCAGTTCGCCGGCCTGCTGCGCGGGGCCAAGGTCGACCTCGTCCCGGCCAAGACCGTGCCGCTGATGGTCCCGGCCCACGCCGAGATCGTTATCGAGGGCCACGTCCTGCTGGACGAGTTCGCCGACGAGGGCCCCTATGGCGACCACACCGGCTACTACAACAGCGTCGAGAAGTTCCCGGTCTTCCAGGTGACTGCGATCACCATGCGCAAGGACCCGATCTACCTGACCACCTTCACGGGTCGTCCGCCGGACGAGCCCAGCGTGCTGGGCGAGGCGCTGAACGAGGTGTTCATCCCGCTGATCCGCCAGCAGTTCCCCGAGATCGTCGACTTCTGGCTGCCGCCCGAGGGGTGCAGCTACCGCATCGCCGTGGTGTCGATGAAGAAGGCCTATCCCGGCCACGCCAAGCGCGTGATGCTGGGCGTCTGGAGCTATCTTCGCCAGTTCATGTACACCAAGTGGGTGATCGTCGTGGACCAAGACATCAACGCCCGCGACTGGAAGGACGTGATGTGGGCGATCAGCACCAAGATGGACCCCGCGCGGGACATCACGGTGATCGAGCACACCCCGATCGACTATCTCGACTTCGCGTCGCCCGAGAGCGGCCTCGGCTCCAAGATCGGCCTCGACGCCACCGACAAGTGGCCGCCCGAAACCAAGCGCGAGTGGGGCGAAGAAATCCGCATGGACCAGGCCGTGGTCGACGCCGTCAGCGAGAAGTGGGCCAGGCTCGGTCTGCCCGGCGACGGGACGCCCATCTGGAAGGCAAAATGATCCGACATCCCGGCGCGGCGCGCGGCGCGACGAGCCAGGACCGCCATAAATGCCAGACTTGCGGCGGTCTCGGCTCTCCGCTCCGCCGAGGCCGGGATGACATAGGAAAGTCGATGAAAGCCCTCACCTTGGCGGCCCTGGCCGTCGCCCTGACAGCGAGTACGAGCATGGCTCAGACCCCGAAAGCCCCCTGGGACGAAGCCTTCCTGCCGCCGGCCCCGCACTGGCAGGGCGCGAGCCAGGCGTTGATCCGCGACAAGGCCGATCCGTGGGTGACGCCGTTCGAGGCCGACGCCGAGCACGACTTCTCGCCGACCTATGCCGACACCCGCGCCTGGTTCGACAAGCTCGACAAGGCCAGCAAGCTGATCCGCGTCGAGGGCTTCGGCGTCTCGCCGCAGGGCCGCGAGATCTTTGCGGTGATCGCCTCCAAGGACGGCGACAAGCTGGATCCCAAGAAGCCGCTGCTACTCGTTCAGTGCGGCATCCACCCCGGCGAGATCGACGGCAAGGACGCCGGCATGATGCTGCTGCGGGACATGGCGTTCCACGGCAAGGACGGCTTGCTGGACAAGGTTAACCTCGTGCTGATCCCGATCCTGTCGGTCGACGGCCACGAGCGCTCGGGCCCCTATTCCCGCCCCAACCAGCGCGGGCCGCGCATCCAGGGCTGGCGCAACACCGCGACCAACCAGAACCTGAACCGCGACTTCATGAAGCTGGACCAGCCGGAGATGCGGGCGCTGAAGCGCCTGCAGGCCAAGTACAAGGCCGATCTCTATGTCGACGTCCATGTGACCGACGGCATGGACTACCAGTACGACGTCACCTACGGCTTCAACGGCGAGAACGGCGTCTGGAACCGTTCACCCGCCATCGCCAAGTGGCTGGACGGGGTGCTCAAGCCCGTCATGAACCAGAGCCTGGAGGCCGAGGGCCATATCCCGGGCGAGCTGGTGTTCGGCGTGGACGAGCACAATCCCAAGGCCGGCTTCTCGGACGGGGGGCTGGGCGAGCGCTTCTCGAACGGCTGGGGCGCGGCGGCTCACGTCCCGACCATCCTGATCGAGAACCATAGCCTCAAGCCCCACGCCCAGCGCGTGCTCGGCACCTATGTGTTCATCGAAACAGCCCTGAAGCTGCTGGCCGACCAGGGCGAGACCTTGCGGACCGCCATCGCCGCCGACAGCGCCCTGCGCCCGGCCGAGATCCCGGCCAACTTCGTGTCCGACGACAAGCCCGCCTACACGCGCGCCTTCAAGGGCATCAAGTACACATACTATGACAGCCCCGCCTCGGGCCGGAAGGAAGTGCGCTGGCTGGGGCAGGCCGATCCGGAGATCTGGAACGTCCCGTTCTACGGCTCCAAGCCCTCGCTGACCCTGAAGCGCCCGGCCGCCTACTATGTGCCCAGCTACCGCGCCGACATCATCGAGCGCCTGAAGCTGCACGGCGTGGCGCTGGAGACCCTCCCCGCCGACAAGACGCTCAAGGTCGAGATGATCCGCCTGGTCGATCCGAAGATCGCCACCCGAGCCAACGAAGGCCACGTGCAGATCAGCGTCGACAAGGTCACGACCGAGACCCGCGACTGGACCTTCCCCAAGGGCTCGGCGCGCGTGCCGACCGACCAGCCGCTGGGCGACCTGGTCGTGCTGCTTCTGGAGCCGCAATCGAACGAGAGCGTCTTCGCCTGGGGCATGGTCCCCGAGGTGCTCAGCCGCGTCGAATATATCGAGCCTTACGCCATCGCCCCGCTGGCCGAAAAGATGCTGGCCGCCGATCCGAAGCTGAAAGCCGAGTTCGAGGCCAAGCTGGCCGCCGAGCCCAAGTTCGCCGCCGATCCCGACGCGCGCCTGGCCTGGTTCTACAAGCGCACGCCCTTCTACGACGACCACCACCTGCTGTATCCGATCGCCCGCGAGATCGGGAAATAGGGCCGGGTTGCCGTTCCCGGGCGAAAGGTCTCATATGGCCGGCCGCTCGGGGGCGGGCGGCGTCATAGGGTTCTTGTAAGTCATGGATACGATCGTTTCCGGCCACGCGGCCGCCCTCTGGGCCGGCCTGCACCTGTTCCTCCTGCTGGTCTTGTCGGTGCTGGTCGTGCGCCTGCGCCAGAAGCACAAGGTGGCCTTGGGCGACGAGGGCATTCCAGAGCTGGCGCGCGCCATCCGCGCCTTCGGCAACGCCACGGAATATGTGCCGACCGGCGTCGCGGCCCTGGCCGTGCTGGCCGTCGCGGGCGCATCGAGCCTGACCATCCACGTCGTCGGCTTCCTGCTGTTCGCGGGCCGCGTGATCCACGCCATCGGCCTGTCCAACAGCGGCGGCGTTTCCATCGGCCGCGCGGCGGGCATGATCGCCACCTGGCTGGCCTACATCTTCGCGGGCGTGGCCCTGCTGATCTCCGCCATCGCCTAAATACCGTCGGCCGCTTGCCCCGGCCCGTGCGCGTCGTCCATAAGACCGCATGGACGAAAACCTGCTGCATGACGTGGTCGCCGCCGCGCGCAAGGCCGGGGCCGACGCGGCCGAGGCTGTCTTCGCCGAGCGCCAGTCGCTCTCCGTCAGCGTCCGCCTGGGCGAGCTGGAAGAGGTCGAGCGCGAGGAGGCCCGGGACCTGGGCCTGCGCGTCTTCATCGGCCAGCGCAGCGCCACGGTCTCCGGCTCCGACATCTCGGCCGAGGCGCGCGGCAAGCTGATCGAACGCGCCGTCGCCATGGCCCGCCTGGCGCCCGAGGATCCGTACGCCAGCCTCGCGCCCGCCGACCGTCTGGCCCGCGCCCCCTACCCCGAACTCGACCTCGTCGACCCCTACGAGCCGACGGCCGAGACGCTTGAAACCCAGGCCCGCCAAGCCGAGGAACACGCTCGCGCGGTCAAGGGCGTGACCAATTCCGACGGCGGCTCGGCCGCATGGTCGTCGTCGCGCTGGGCGTTCGTGACCAGCGAGGGCTTCCACGCCAGCCACGCGGCGACCGGCCACTCGGTGTCGGCCTCGGCCATCGCCGGCGAGGGCGCGGGCATGGAGCGCGGCGGCGAAGGCCGCTCGACCCGCCACTTCGGCGACCTGCCCGCCGCCGGCGACATCGGCATGGAGGCCGGCCGCCAGGCGGTCGCGCGCCTGAACCCGCGCAAGATCAGCTCGACCACCGCCCCGGTGATCTTCGAGAACCGCCTGGCCATGAGCCTGATCGGCCCGTTGCTGGGCGCGATCTCGGGCCCGTCGATCGCTCGCGGCACCTCGTTCCTGAAGGACAAGCTGGGCCAACCGATCTTCGCGCGCGGCGTCCATCTGCTGGAGGACCCGCACCGGGTCCGCGGCCTTGGCTCGGCGCCGTTCGACGACGAAGGGGTGGCGACGGAAGCGCGCGCCCTGATCGACGACGGGGTGCTGACCACCTGGCTGCTCAACACCAGCTCGGCCAAGCAGCTGGGCCTCGTCACCACCGGACACGCCTCGCGCGGTCTGGCCGGCCCCTCCGGCGTCTCGACCCACAACCTGACGCTCCAGCCGGGCGAGAAGGACATCCAGGGCCTGATGAAGGACGCCGGGAGCGGCCTCGTGGTCACCTCGATGTTCGGCCCCTCGCTGAACGGCAACACCGGCGACTGGTCGGTCGGCTGCTCCGGCTACTGGTTTGAGAACGGCGAGAGCACCGGCCCGGTCACCGAGATCACCGTGGCGGGCAACCTGATCGACATCTACGCCCGTCTCGTCCCCGGCTCGGACCTCGAGCTGCGCGGCGCCAGCAACAGTCCCTCGCTGCTGGTCGACGCCCTGGCCATCGCGGGCAAATGAACGACCTGGACCTGATCCTCGAGGCCGCGCGCAAGGCCGGAGAGCTGGCGCTCACCGCGCGCGAGAGCGGCCTGAAGATCTGGTCCAAGTCCGGCGGCTCGCCGGTCACCGACGCCGACCTGGCGGTCGACACCCTGCTGAAGCTCGAACTGAAATCGGCCAGGCCCGACTATGGCTGGCTGTCGGAAGAGACCGCCGACGATCCGACGCGGCTCTCGACCCGTCGCCAGTTCGTCGTCGATCCGATCGACGGCACCGTGGCCTTCATGAAGAACAAGCCGTGGTTCGCGGTCTCGATCGCCATCGTCGAGGACGGCCAGCCGATCGCCGGCGTGGTCCACGCGCCCGCGCTGTCGGAGACCTACGCCGCCACCCTCGAAGGACCCGCCACGCTGAACGGCGCGCCGATCGCGCCCAGCGCCACCGACCAGCTCCTGGGCGCGGCCATGCTGGGCGACGCCAAGATGTTCGCCCACCCCGCCTGGCGCGAGCCGTGGCCGGAAATGCGCATCGAAAGCCGCAACTCGATCGCCTACCGCATGTGCCTGGTGGCGTCCGGGGCTTTCGACGCCGCCGTGGCCCTGTCGCCCAAGAGCGAGTGGGATCTCGCTGCGGCCGATCTGATCGTCCGTCGCGCGGGCGCCACGCTTAGCGACCATAAAGGACGGGACTTCGCCTATAATCGCCCCGTTCCGCAGGTTCCGAGCCTGGTTTGCGCCAATCAAGCGCTAGCGCCATTGATCCTTAACCGCGTCGGGCATATCGAGCTGCCATAAAACCAATTCCTCGCAGGAACTTGCTCCAAATGCCCGATAAGCAGCTTCTTCATATCGTCATCGGCGGTGAACTGAAGGACGTCGCCGGCACCGAATTCCGCGATCT
>CAKZJK010000427.1 GCA_936942565.1 uncultured Caulobacter sp.
CGCGGCGGCGTCCATCACCTGGATGAAGACGATCGCGTCGACCTTCACCGACACGTTGTCCTTGGTGATGACCTCCTGCTGCGGGACGTCCAGCACCTGCTCCATCATGTTGACCCGGCGCCCGATCGTCTCGACGAACGGGGTCAGGATGCTGATGCCGGGCTTCAGGGTCCGGGTGTAGCGGCCGAACCGCTCCACGGTGAACTCGCGCCCCGGGGGCACGATCTTGATCACGCTGACGACCAGGACGAACGCCAGGACCAGCAGGATCAGAACAACTATAGAGACGCCCAAGACGCCCTCCTCCACAACCTTGCGGTTGAGGTTAGCGCGCTGCTTCGCCCTCCGCTACGGAATCCGGAGCGGCCGGCTCGCGACGAACCTGGATCGTCGATTGCGAGAGCTTCAGGGCCAGGGCCTGGCCGCGCCGGGCGGCCTGCGCCTCGGCCTCGTGGCTGGCCTCGTCGCAGGCGGGATACTGACCGCGCAGCGCGACGAAGCCGGCGTTGAAGCGCTCGCGCAGTTGGGTCTCCAGGGTCGGCCCAGGATGCTCGACCTGGACAAGACGCATCATCCGCGCCCGCCAAAACTGGTCGCCCTCGCCTTCGCAGGCCTGGCGCAGGGCGTGGCTCTCGCCCAGCGCATAGGCCAGCTCCAGCAGGCGCTGGCGCTGGTCGGCGGGCCGATCCTGCGACAGGGCGGCGCCGGCGGCGAACGCGGTCAGGACGATCCCGGAAAGCAGCGGACGGAACATGCCGTCCGTTATCGCCAATCAAAGGCCGCCTTGCCACCCGAACACGGACAAATCTTCGCCGCGTTGGGGATAAAGAGTCCACCGGTGTCAGAAAAACCTTTTCGATAAAGGACTTGCGATAATCGTTAATCGGGGGTTCCCTGTGGATACTGCAAGGAGGTCTACCATGACTGAGGTGCATTACGGCGTTGTCCGCGTTGGAGACCACTGGTCGATCATCGGCGACCACCTGCGTTTTGGCGCTTACCAGACACGCGACGCGGCCCGCGCCGCCGCGCTTCGACTGGCCGAGCATCCCGCGGGCCTGGGCCTCTCGGTCATCATGCATGAGCAGGACGATGACTGGGTTCTGCCTCATCCCAGAACGCTCAGCTGAGCCGTCATTTGGCGCTCCCCGGAAACTAAGCCGTTAGCTGCGCGCTTAAGCACGGTCACGGAGGTTTCCATGTCAGCTGCCGCCCGTCTTTCTCACGGGGGCGGCGCGAGCGACGATGCTCCGCCGTTCTCCTCTAACCGCCTGCTCGCCGCTCTGCGCCCCCAGGCCTTGGCCGAGCTGTCGCCCTATCTGCTTCTGGTCGACCTGCCGCAGGACGCCGTGCTGCTGGACGCCGGCGAGGACGTCGAGCACACCTACCTGCCCTGCGACACGACCCTCTGTTCGCTGCTGGTGGTCACCGCCGACGGCCAGGAGATCGAGGCCGCGAACGTCGGGCGCGAAGGCGCGATCGGCGGCGTGGTCAGCGCCGGCTTCAAGCCCGCCTATGGCCGGACGGTCGTCCGCACGGCCGGCCGCGCCTTCACCCTGCCGGTCCAGCGGCTTGAGGAGATCAAGGCCCGCGTTCCGGCTGTGGCCGACCTGTTCTCGCGCTACGCCGACGTTCTGATCGCTCAAATGATGCAGACGGTCGCCTGCAACGCCCTGCACCCGATCGAGCAGCGGGTCTGTCGCTGGCTGCTGGCCGCCCACGACCGCGCGGGCGACGCGCCGATCCGCCTGACCCAGGAAACCCTGGCCCAGATGCTGGGTGTGCAGCGGACCACCATCAGCGCCGTGGCGCGGACCCTGCAGGACGCGGGCGTCATCCATATCGGCCGGGGCCGCGTCGAGATCCTGGATCGCCCCGCCCTCGAAAAACGCGCCTGCGAGTGCCACGACGCCATCGAGGGCCACTTCAAGAAGGTGCTGCCGAAGGTCGATATGGACTAGACGCGATAGGCGTTGGCCCGCGCCAGCGCCGCCTCGGCCTCGGCTATCAGGCGGGCGACGATCTCGCCCGCTGGCGGCGCGTCGTGGATCCCGCCGGCGCTCTGGCCCATGGCGAAGCAGGACTTGCCGGGATCGAGGCCTTCGATCTGGCCGCCGATGCCGCCCATGGCGCCATTGCGGATCGAAACCATGGCCTGCTGAGGGAACGGCTGGATGTCGGCCGGCCGCGCCTCCCAGTCCTCGACATAGGGGTTCTTTCTCACCCGCATCGGCTTACCGGAATAGCAGCGGGTGCGGACGGTATCCTCGTCGGTCGCTTCGATCACGGCCTGGCGGTAGAGGTCGCCGGCGTGGGCCTCGGCCGAGGCGATGAACCGCGTGCCCATCCACACCCCCTGGGCGCCCAGCGCCAGCGCCGCCGCCAGACCCCGCCCGTCGTGGAGACCGCCCGCCGCCACCACCGGGATCTTCACCGCCTCGACGGCTTGGGCCACCAGCGGCAGGGTGCCGACGAGGCCCGTGTGACCACCGCCCTCGCCGCCCTGGCAGATCACCGCGTCGCAGCCGGCGGCTTCCGCCTTCACGGCGTGCTTCACGGCCCCGCAGACGACCATGACCTTCAGGCCGGCGGCCTTGAGTTTCTCGATGATCGGGGTGGGCACGCCCAGGCCCGCGATGAAGGAACTGGCGCCTTCCTCGATGATCACCTCGACGCTGGCCGTCAGGGCGTCCGGCGTGGCGGCCAGGAGATCGACGCCAAACGGCTTGTCTGTGAGGCTTTTGACCTCGCGCATCTGGCCGCGGATGAAGTCCGGCGAAGTCCCGGCCATGCCCAGCACGCCGTAGCCGCCGGCGTTCGACACGGCGGCCGCCAGCGGCGCGTAGGAGACGCCGCCCATGCCGGCCAGCAGGATCGGGTGTTCGATATGCAGAAGATCGCAGAGCGGCGTGCGCAGACCCATGACCGTCCTCCCTCGTTTTCGGAAGGATCAGGGCGCGGCCGTCGCCTCACAAGCGTGCCGCGAGGTCAGTCGCGGTCGGGCGCCCCGAGCGGGAAGAAACGCCGGTAGGGCCGCCCCTCCTCGACGCAGCGGCTGATCGAGGGCCTGGCTAGCAGTTGGGCTCGGTAGGCGCGCACTTTCGGAAAGGCCTCGCCAATCGGACGCACCCAGTCGGCGTAGAATAGCGACGCCGCCGCGGCGCAGTCCGCCATCGAGAAGGCCTCGCCCGCCGCCCAGGGCCCCGCGAGATGGTCTTCCAGCCACCGATAGGCGGTGTCGAGCGCCACGGCCGCCTCGGCCATCGCCTCCGGACGCCCACCGTCTGGCCGGAGGGACTCGAACACCGGGACCTGCATGGGCGTCATCACGTAGTTGTCGAAGAAGCGATCCAGGAAACGCACCGTCAGCGCCGCCTTGGGATCATCCGGCAGCAGCTTCACCGGCCCGGGGTGAAAGAGCTGCAAGTGTTCGATGATGATGCTGGATTCCGCCACCGTGACCCCGTCGTCGACGACCACCGGAAAGCGTCCGAGCGGCCACAGAGCCTGCCGCTCCTCCATCGCGGCGGGATCCTCCGGACCCAGCAGGCGGTAGGTGAACGGCACGGCGTTCTCATAGAACGCGATCTGCACCTTCTGGCAGTAGGACGAGAAAGGATGCGCGTAGAGGGTCAGGGACACGGGAACCTCAATCCGATTGCACTTCGCAAGCAGTTGATCGTTAGCCACACCGATCCTACATCGCAACCAGTTTGTTGGAGCGACGATGTCTCATCCCCACCGATCCGGCTGCCCGATCAACTTGACGCTCGAACTCCTGGGCGACCGCTGGAGCCTGATCGTTCTGCGCGACGTCATGTTCGGGCGGCGGCGGCACTACCGCGAGCTGCTGACCCAATCGGAGGAAGGCATCGCCTCGAACGTGCTGGCGGATCGGCTCAAGCGTTTGGTCGCCAACGGCCTGCTCTCGCGCGTCGACGACCCCAGCCACAAGCAGAAGGGCGTCTACAGCCTGACCGAGCCTTCCATCCAGCTGGTGCCCCTGCTGGCTCAGATGGGCGCCTGGGGGCGGCGACATACGCCCGCCACGCCGGAGCTCTCGATCCGCGCCGAGCTCCTGGAGGCCGGCGGTCCTTCGATGTGGGAAGCGTTCATGGACGAGCTGCGCGCCATCCATCTCGGCGCGCCTCCACCCGCGCGTTCTGTCAGCGCGGAGCTCAGGGCGGCTTTCGAGAAGGTCTCGGCCGAGGCCAAGGCCTAAATCAAACATCTAGAGCGTGATATCCGCCGAAACCGCTCACACTTTCGGCTATCACGCTCTAGTCGCGTCGAACCAGTTCGGCCTCGACGTCCGCCTCGTGCGTCCAGAAGCAGGCCATCATGCCGGTGAAGGCCAGGGCCAGCATCATCAGGAAGCCGCGCGGCGGCGCCAGGCTGACAACGTCTTGGGGCGTCATCGTTCTCTCGTTTCCTCGTCGGCGCCCAAATCTGACGTTCGGGCTGCCACGAGCAGAGCTTCCCACCGTTGCGCGGGTTCCGCAAGGTCCTGTTTTAAATAGGCTTTTATTGGACCCAAGAGTCCAACAAACGAGGCTCTAGAAGATCGAGTATCCGCCATCGATGACGATGGTCGTCCCCGACTGGTAGCTGGAGGCGTCCGAGGCCAGATAGACCGCCATGCCGCCGAAATCCTCGGGCTCGCCCCAGCGGCGGGCGGGGACGCGCGGGATGACCTTCTCGGCGAAGACCGAATTGCCCTGGGCGCCGGCCGTCATGTCGGTGGCGATCCAGCCCGGCAGGATGGCGTTGGCGCGAACGCCGTAGCGGGCGTGCTCCACGGCGACCGACTTGATCATCGAGATCACCGCGCCCTTGGTGGCGGCGTAGGCCTCGTTGCGGGCCGCGCCCTCGATGGCGGCCAGAGAGGCGATGCCGACCAGCGAGCCGCCCGGGTCACCGGCCTTGGCGCGCTCGACCATGTGGCGGCAGGCTTCGCGCAGGGTGAAGAAGACGCCGTCCAGATTGACCGACAGGACCTTGCGATAGACCTCGGTCTTCATCTCGACGAAAGAGGGCGAGCCATAGCCGATGCCGGCGTTGGCGAAGACGGCGTCGACCCGGCCCATGGCCGCGACCGCCTCTTCCATGCCCTCGGCGACCTGGGCCTCGTCGGCGACGTCGACCGTCTGGGCCTTCACGCGAACGCCCAGCGAGGTCAGTTGTTGCTCGGCGGCGAGGTTGCGTTCGGGGTTGGAGCCCCAGATGACGACGTCGGCGCCGGCCTGCGCCATCGCCTTGGCCATGCCCAGGCCAATGCCCCGGTTGCCGCCGGTGACCAGGGCGACCTTGCCCGACAGGTTGAACGGCGCGTAGGCCATGGCGGCCCTCCCCTTGTTATGTTGAACGCTTGTTTGAAGGGGAGGCGATCAGGCGTCGAAGGTCAAGACCCCCAGAAGTGGAAGGTTCGCCAGCCGTCGCCGATCGCCCTCCTCGGCACGCCCAGCAGGTCGGTGATCGTCAGGGCGGCCTTGAAGATCAGATCGCTGACGCCCGGCACGAAGAAGATCAAGGCGAACAGCACCAGGAAGCCGACCCGCTCGACCTTGATCATCTTCGCGCGAACGCCGTCGGGCAGGAACGGCCGGATGACGCCGTAGCCGTCGAGGCCGGGGATCGGCAGCAGGTTCAGCACGAAGGCCGTGGCCTGCAGGAAGGCCAGCAGGGCCAGCGCATGGCGCAGCGGCGGCGAGGCGACCAGCGGTAGGGCGAGCGCCAACACCACCAGCACCACCAGCGTCCCCAGAGGCCCGGCCAGCGAGGCCAGGGACCGCCAGCCGCGCGAACGCATCAGGTCCTCGCGCAGATAGACCGCCCCGCCCGGAAAGCCGATGCCGCCCAAGGCCAGGGCGATCAGCGGGATGACGACGGTGGTGGCCAGATCGGAATATTTCAGCGGATCGAGGGTCAGGTAGCCCTTCTCGACGATCGTGGTGTCGCCGGCCTTGTAGGCCGTGAGGGCGTGGCCGAACTCGTGGATCCCGACGCTGAACACCCACGCCGCGGCGACGAAGGCGAACGTGAGGATCCCGACCGGCGGGACCCCGCTGGCGACGGCCCAGCCGAGGCCGACGCAGACGGCGAGCAGGACCAGAGCGTTCGGGCTGATGGAAAAGCGGGGCGCGGGGGCGTCGATCAGGGTCATGGAAGAGATGTCAGGGGATTGGCGCGCGAGTGCAAGCGCCCCCTCCGTCACGATGCGTTCCGCATCGCGCCACCTCCCCCGCTTCGCGGGTGAGGTGGAGCGGGTCATCCTCCCTCGTGAAACGGGGAGGTGGATCGGCGCGCAGCGTCGAGACGGAGGGGGCGCTAAAGCCCGAACCGCTCGTACGCCTCGGCGATCACCCGCCGCGTCTCGTCCCATTCCACCAGCGCCATCGCCTCGTCGCGCGAGACGAAGCGCGCGTCCGCCGCGTCGTCGTCGGCCACCGGCTCGCCGCCGAGCCAGCGGGCCGCGTAGTCGATCAGCACATAGTGCCGGGTGATCTCGCCTCCCGGCCGCGCCGGAAACACCCCGTCGATCACGTCGATCAGACCGAGGAGCTCGGCGTCGACGCCGGTCTCCTCCTTCAGCTCGCGAAGGGCGGCGGCGGCCGTCGTCTCACCCCACTCCAGCCGTCCGCCCGGAAGGCTCCACTGGTTCAGGCGCGGCGGCGTCCCGCGCTTGATCAGCAGCACCTGATCGCCGCGCAGGCACACGACGCCGACCGTCGGCACGGGATGGAGGCTCACGGGAAGCCGACCTTCAGGTCGACGCTGGACTTGACGCCGATGCAGGTCCCGCAGTCGGTCAGCCAGGCGTCGGCGGCGGTCCGCCCGCGCGCCTTCAGGTCGGACAGGAAGCTCCACTCGGTGTTGAACTTGGTCGACAGCGACAGATCCGCCAGCGGCTTGTCGGCGGTAATGGCGTGGACCAGCATCCGGCGATAGCGGCCCCGGGCGTTGTCCTTCAGCAGCCCCTCGTCCAGCAGCTTCTGCACGAAGCCGATGGCCCGCAGCTCCGAGGCCAGGGAGGCGTTGAAGGTGATCTCGTTCAGCCGGTCCATGATCTCGCCCGGCGACTTGGGCGTCTCCTCGCGGACGAACGGGTTGAGGGTGACAATCAGAATGTCGTCGGGCGTGTCGTCGTAGAACAGCGGCCACAGCGGCGGATTGGCCAGGAAGCCCCCGTCCCAGTAGGGCTCGCCATCGATCTCGACCGCCTGGAACAGCTGGGGCAGGCAGGCGCTGGCCATGATGTGGCGCGAGGTCAGCTCGGTCTCGCGAAAGATCTTGGACTTGCTGGCGCGGATCGCGGTCGCCGAGATGTAGAGCTTGATCGGCGAGCGCTCGCGCAGCTGATCGAACTGGACCTCGGCCTCCAGCAGGTCGTGCAGGGGATTAAGGTTGAAGGGGTTGAACTCGTAGGGACTGAACGACAGGGCCAGGGTCTCGGCCATCCGCCAGCCTGGCGTGTTCTTCCACCAGTCGACGCCGCCGGAGAAGGCGCTGGTCCAGATCGAGGTGTCGCCGAAAACGTTGCGGCCGCCCGAGCGGTTCACCTGCCGCCAAAAGGATTCAAGGCGGGCCTTGGCCCCCGCCTTGCCATCGTCGAGCAGGCCTTGCGCCAGGCAGACGGCGTTCATCGCGCCCGCCGAGGCGGCGGTGACGGCCCGGATTTCGAGATCCTCTTCCTCGAGCAGGCGATCCAGCACGCCCCACTCGAACGCCCCATGCGCGCCGCCGCCTTGCAGCGCCAAGCTCAGGGCGCGGCCGGTCGGCTTCTTGCGGGTGAAGGGCGGGATGGGCACGGACCCAGCCTATTGCGCGACCCAGCCGCCGTCGATCTGGAAAGCCGCGCCGTTGGCCGAGGCGCCCGCGTCCGACACCAGGTACAGCAGCATGCCGCCCAGTTGCTCGAAGGTGACGAACTGCTTGGTCGGCTGGGCGGCCAGGATCACGTCCTTCATCACCGCCTCTTCCGAGATGCCGCGCGCCTTGGCCTGGTCGGCGATCTGGGCCTCGACCAGCGGGGTCTTCACGAAGCCCGGGCAGATGGCGTTGCAGGTGATCCCATGGGTGGCGACCTCGAGGGCGACCGTCTTGGTCAGGCCCAGGATGCCGTGCTTGGCCGCGACATAGGCCGACTTGAAGGGCGAGGCGACTAGGCCATGCGCCGAGGCGATGTTGACGATCCGCCCGCGCCCCTGTTCCTTCATGATCGGCACCGCCGCCTTGGTGGCGTGGAAGGCCGAGGACAGGTTGATCGCGATGATCAGGTCCCACTTGTCGTCCGGGAAGTCCTCGATCGGGGCCACGTGCTGGACGCCGGCGTTGTTCACAAGGATGTCCAGCTCGCCGAACTCGGCCTTGGCGGCCTTGACCATGTCGGCGATCTCGATCGGCTTGGTCATGTCGGCGCCGTGATACAGCACCTCGACGCCGTGCTTCTCGGCCATTTCCGAGCGGGCGCGCTCGATGGCGTTCATCTCGCCCAGGCCGTTCATGACGATGTTGCAGCCTTGGGCGGCGAGCGCCTCGGCCAGGGCGTGTCCGATGCCGCTGGTCGAGCCGGTGACGATGGCGACCTGCCCCTGCAAACCGAAATCGACGGCCATTCACGCGCTCCTGGATGACGCACCAACGATGTTGCGGCGCAACATATCGCTCGCTCCCGCGAAGGGCGAGCGCTTATAAATTCATCGATAGATGAATTTATGGCTGCGGGCGAGCGAAAACCCAGTCGGCGTCCGTCGAGAGCGACGGCTGAAAGCGATAGCCGTCCAGGTCGAAGCCCTTCAGGCCCTCGGCGCGGTCGATGCGGTTGTCGATGACGTAGCGCGCCATGCGGCCGCGCGCCTTCTTGGCGAAGAAGCCCAGCACGCGCAACTCGCCGGCCTTCTCCTCCTTGAAGTGGCAAGTGACGACCGGCAGCTTCAGGGCCTTGGCGTCTACGGCGCCGAAATATTCCTGGCTGGCCAGGTTCACCAGGGTCGGATCGGCGTGGCCGTCGGCCGCGGCGTTCAGCGTCTTCGAGATCGTCTCGCCCCAGTAGTCGTAGAGGTTATGGCCGCGCTTGGTCTTCAGACGCGTGCCCATCTCCAGGCGATAGGGCTGTAGCGCGTCGAACGGGCGCAGCACGCCATAGAGGCCCGACAGGATGCGCAGGTGATCCTGCGCCCACTCCAGCGACGGCCGGTCCAGCTCGCGCGCGGCCAGGCCCGCATAGACGTCGCCGTTGAAGGCGATGATCGCCTGGAGGCCGTCCTCCAGCTCGGCGTCGAAGGCCTGGAACCGCTCGCGGTTCAGCTTGGCCAGGGCGTCCGAGATATGCATCAGCCGCTTCAGGTCGGCGGCGGTCAGCTTGCGGGTGACCTTGGCCAGTTCGCCGATCTGGGCCTTCAGCTCAGGCGTCGTCATGGGCAGCGCCTGGGCGGGCGCGGTGAAGTCCAGCGACTTGGCGGGGGAAATGACCATCAACATGGTCGGGGAGATAAAGGCTTCGGCCGGGCTTCGCTAGCGGCGCCGCGCGACTATTCCCCCGCGTCGACCCGCGCGCGCATGTCGGCATAGGCAGCGCCGATCAGATCGCGCAGCGCCGCTTCATTCATGGGCGATCCCCAGCGCAGCTTCACATGACGCATGCGCTTTCCGCCGCCCTCCAACAGCCGCGCGGGGTCCGGAAGGTCGACGCCCTGATAGAAGCCGATGGCGGCGTGAGCGCTGAAGGCGTCGACATAGGCGAAGGCCGCGTCCTCGACACAAGCCGTCGGATGACCGTCGTGCGGCAACTCGCGGACATCGGGGCCCAGGGCGCGCATCGCCTCGAACCAGGGCCGGGCGATGATGCGCATCGGATCGAGCCCGGCCAGCCAGGCCTCGACCTCGGGATGGCGCGTCATCGCGCTGGAGAACCTGAAGAGGCTGCTCATGCGGATAGTTTGATCCAGTCCGAGATGGTGTCGAGTCTCGACCTTGGCCCTTGGCGCGGCTATCCAGCACCCATGCAGACCCTTGGCCTCGCCGCCGCCCTCGCCTGGCCGCTTCCGATGATCGTCGCCCTGTTCTTCGTCTTGCGCGACCGGGGCCTCAAGTTCCGCCCCGTCTGGGCGGTGATGTGCTTCGTCGGCGTCGGAGCGTTCTGGATGGAGCAGGCGACCGGCCGGTGGGGCTTCATCCCGTTCGCGATCAACCTGCTGCCAGGATCGCAGCCGGGCTTCCACAAGGCCACGATCCCCGCCGGCGCGTTCGCGGTGTTGGCCGTCCTGTATCTTCGGGCCCGGAAGCGCGCGGCTAGAACAGAACCCGAGGGTTCATGATCCGCTTGGGGTCCAGGGCCTGGCGGATCGCGCGCAGGGCCGCGACCTCGATCGGGTCCTTGTAGGTCAGGGCTTCGGCCGTCTTCATCGCGCCCAGGCCGTGCTCGGCGCTGATCGAGCCCGCGAAGCTGGCGGCGATGTCGTGGACGATCTTGGCGCCGTCTTCGCGCTGGACGTCGTGGGCGTCGTCGTCCGCGCCCACGGGCTTGAGCACATCGTAGTGGACATTGCCGTCGCCGACGTGGCCGAAGGCGATGATGCGCGTCCCCGGGAAGGCCTGCTCGATCGCCGCGTCGGCGCGGGCGATGAAGTCGGGGATCTTCGAGACCGGCACGGACACGTCATGCTTCCACACCGCCCCTTCCGGCTTCTGGCCGGCGGAGTGGCCCTCGCGAATGTGCCAGAAGGCTTTCATTTGCGTCTCGGTCTGGGCCACGGCGGCGTCGGCGATCAGGCCGCTCTCCAGGGCGCCGGTCAGCAGGCGCTCCAGCGCCGCCTCGGCCGCGCCGGGCTCGCCGCTGGCGACCTCGATCAGCACGTACCAGGGATGCTCGGTCGGCAGAGGATCGCGCAGGCCAGGCACATTGCGGACGGTGAGGGCGAAACCCATCAGACCCATCAGCTCGAACGCCTCGACCGAGCCGCCCGTCTCCTCCTTGGCGCGCGCCAGGAGCTGGATGGCGTCGGCGGGCGAGCCCAGGCCGACGATCGCCACGGCCCGCGACGCCAGCGGCGCTTGAATCTTCAGCGACGCGGCGGTGACGACGCCCAGCGTGCCCTCGGCTCCGATCAAGAGCTGCTTGAGGTCATAGCCGGTGTTGTCCTTGCGCAGGCGCTTGAGGCCGTTCCAGATTTCGCCATTGGGCAGCACCGCCTCGATGCCCAGCACCTGCTCGCGCATCATGCCGTAGCGAAGCACGGCCGTGCCGCCGGCGTTGGTCGAGATCAAGCCGCCGACCGTGCACGAGCCCTCGGACGCGACGCCAACGGTGAAGCGTCGGCCGACCTTGGCGGCCTGCTGATGGGCTTCGTACAGGGTGACGCCGGCCTCCAGGACCATCACGTCGTCGATCGGATCGACGTCGCGGACGGCGGTCAGCTTGCGGGTCGAGAGCAGAATCTCGCCGTGCGGGATCTGGCCGGCGACCAAGCCGGTGTTGCCGCCCTGGGGCGTGATCGCCACGCCCTCGGCCGCGCAGATCCCGACCACCGCGGCGACCTCGGCGGTCGTGCGCGGGGTGACCAGCAGCGGCGTCTCGCCCTTCCAGCGGCCGCGCCACTCGACCAGCATCGGCGCGATCAGCTCTGGATCCTGACTCCAGCCGCCTTCGCCGAGCACGGCCTTCAGGCGGGAGACGACATCGGCGGGAACAGGCTTGGTCATGACGGTGATCTTAAGCTGGAATGGTCAGCCGATGAAGCCGGCGGCGCGGCGCAGGCGGTCGTTGATCGCCTCGCCCAGCCCTTCTTGGGGAATGGGGGCGACGGCAATGGCCGACGGGTGGGTGCGGTCGGCCGCGCGAAGATAGGAAAACAGGTTCGACGCCGCCTCGGCGAGATCGCCGGTGGGGCTGAGGTTGAACACCCCTTCCCCGCTGGCGCCGCCGCCGAAGGCCAGGAAGGCCTCGCCCGGCTTGGGCGCCTTGGCGTTGATCCGCACCGGCGCGTCGGGGGCGTAATGCAGGGCGAGACGTCCGGGCGAGCGCTTGGCGTCGTCGTCGGCCTCGGCCAAGGGCCCGACGATCTGTTGCAACTGCACGCGGGTCACCGCGCCGGGCCGCAGCAACCGGGCTTGGCCGTCGAGAACGGAGACGACCGTCGACTCCAGGCCGACGGCGCAGGGACCGCCGTCCAGGGCGGCGGCGGCCTTGTCGCCGGTCTCGGCCATGGCGTCGGCGTAGGTGGTGGGGCTGGGACGACCCGAGCGGTTGGCGGACGGGGCCACGACGGCTCCGCCGAACGCGGCCAGCACCGCGCACGAGATCGGATGGCGGGGCACCCGGATCGCCACGGTGTCGAGGCCGGCCCGGGCCAGGTCGCAGACCGCCGACGCGTCCTTGATAGGGGCGACGATGGTCAGGGGTCCCGGCCAGAACTCGCGAGCCAAGTCGCGGGCGCGCTGGTCTAGGTCGGCGATCCGCTCGGCGGTCTCCAG
>CAKZJK010000428.1 GCA_936942565.1 uncultured Caulobacter sp.
GAGGAGGGGCGTTTTCCGGCGATCAGGGCGGCGAGCCGGCGGCGGGCGGCGCGAGGCGCGTGCACTGGCGGCCGCAGGCATAGGTGCTGGCCGCGGCGCCGCGATAGACGGTGACCGAACCCGGGCCGCCTTCGGACACCACCACCTGGCGGTCGCTCAAGGGACGGCCACCGGCGCCGAAGATCAGCAGGCTGGTGACGCCGGTGCTCTTGCCCAGCACGATGACGGCGCGGTCGCTGACGATGCTGACGTCCGCGATCTCGGGATCGCCGACGACCACGTCGCGCACGGCCGCGTCCAGCGGCAGGGAGATCGCCTGGCCTCGCGCCAGGGACAGGGAAGCCGGCCGAGATTGCGCGGCGGCGTCGACGTTCCAGGCGACCAGAAGCGCGGCGAGCGTAAATAAAAAGCGGCGCATGGAGGCCCCCGGGCTGATGCCAACGCCCTTCAGGATCGGGCTTATTGGTCAATAAAGGCCTAAGGGGCCTCCGCGGCGCGAACGACGCGCGCGCCGAAAGTGGCGTGGATTCAGCAATTTATGAGACTTCATGGGTGTATGGTTAAGTCGCGATAATCATTAATTCCAATAAACTTAGCTAAATATGAAATAAACCATTTCCAATTTACTACCGATTAAGCGCGGGGCGGGAAGTTGATCGTGTTCTCAGAGGGGTGGCCAGTCGAGCTGACTTGGAAACCTCAACCCGCAAGCCCTGTTTCGGAGACCAAGTCATGACCAAGTTCGTCACGCGCTTCCTGAAAGATGAATCCGGCGCCACGGCCATCGAGTACGGCCTGATCGTCGCCCTGATCGCCGTTGTGATCGTGACCGCCGTCTCGACCCTCGGTAAGAACCTCAAGGCTTCGCTCGACTCCGCCGGCACGGCGATCAAGAACGAAGCCCCGGCGACCTAATACTCGGGATCTCTAAATCCCAATCGAGAAAGGCCGGGGAAACCCGGCCTTTTTTATTGGTCGGTTGCGTCGTTCATTTGGCTCTACTTGGTAACTCGCAATTAACCTAAGTGAATAACGTGAAATTCACGGCGCTGGATGTAGCTTGATCTTCATCGGATCACCTTCTGGAAATCGCGCTGTGACCCAACTGATCAAGGCTTTCGCCAAGGACGAGTCCGGCGTCGCGGGCATCCAATATGGCCTCTTCGTCGCGCTGATCGCGCTGGTCACCGCGGCCTGCGTGACCGGTCTGGGCATCATCTTCAGCCCGTCCGCGCGCGTCACTGGCGTCGGCATCGGCGTCGAATAGAGCCCGACTCTTTCCACTCGGAAGCGAGGGGGCCGCGACGCGGGGGCGTCGCGGCCCCTTTGTCGTTGGGCGAAACCATTGCTTCACGGGTCGCGTCGCAGGATGCGCCCGTCGTCAACGAGCGCCCGAAGCGATGCAGGTTCTCCAGATTTCGTTGCTGCTGATCTTTCCGGCCCTGGCCATCGCCGGAGCCTTGAAGGACCTGACCAGCTACACGATCCCCAACTGGATCTCGCTGGCCCTGATCGTCGCCTTCGTCCCCGCGGCGCTGGCCAGCGGCGCCAGCCTCCCCCAGATCGGACTGTGCCTGGCGACGGGCTTCGGCGCGCTGGCGCTGGGCATGGGCATGTTCGCGGCCGGCTGGGTCGGCGGCGGCGACGGCAAGCTCCTGGCCGCCTGCGCCTTGTGGATGGGCTGGCCGGCGGTGCTTCCGTTCCTGCTGTACACCGCGCTGGCCGGTGGCGCCTTGACCTTCGCCATCCTGGCGTTGCGTTCGGGATGGGTGGCCCCGATGGTGGTCGGAGGCCCTCCTTGGGTGCGCCGGCTGGGCCAGCCGGGCGGCGATCTGCCCTATGGCGTGGCGATCGCGGCGGGGGCCTTGATGGCCTTTCCAAAAGCGCTTCTGGCTCAAGGCGTTCTGGGCTGAGGGCGCGACCGCTCGCCGCGGCCGGCGACGCGCGGCGTTAACCGGAATTTCAGTCCTCGTTAACTATAAGCGGACGACCATGCGCTTCGGCCAGAAAGGCCGGTGTTGAATCGCGCGTGCTCGCCCGGAGGCGGCCCCGGTTTTCCAGAGTGACCGCACGAGTTCCGCCGCGCATGAGCCCCGTCCGCCTCCTGATCGTCCTGATCGCCGCCGTGTCGGCCATCGGCATGGCCTGGGCGCTGGCGCCGACAAGCCGGTCGCCGTCGCCGCGCCGGCCGCCGAGCCGGTCAAGCCCATGACCCAGGTGCTGGTGGCCAAGCGCGACCTCGCCGTCGGCGCGCGCCTGAGCGAGGGCGACATCGGCTGGCAGGCCTGGCCGTCGGACTCCGTCAACGCGGCCTTCATCACCAACGGCGCGACGCCGCCGAAAGCCGAGGGCGCGGTCGCCCAGGCCAAGGCCGCCGTCACCGGCCAGATCATCGGCGGCGATCCCGCCAAGGCGCTGGAGGGCGCGATCGTCCGCGATCCCATCCTGACCGGCGAACCGGTCACCGCGCGCAAGATCGTGCGCGGCGGGGAGGGCGGCTATCTGTCGGTCGTGCTGACCCCTGGCAAGCGCGCCGTCGCCGTGCCGGTCTCGGCCGACACCACGGCCGGCGGCTTCATTCTGCCCGGCGACCGGGTGGACGTGCTCTCGACGCGCGATGGGCCGATGCCGACCGGCGGCGGCCGCGTGATCATCGGGGAGACGGTGCTGCGCAACGTCCGCGTCCTGGCGCTCGACCAGAAGACCGCCGCCGACAAGGACGCCAAGACGCTGGTCGCCGCCACCGCCACGCTGGAGGTCGACGCGTCCGGCGCCGAGGCCCTGGCTAGCGCCAAGGCGGGCGGCCCGGTCACCCTGGCGCTCCGCGCCTACACCGACGCGGGCGCGCCAAGCGGCGGCGCCGTGGGCGCGCCGGTCGAGGCGGGCGCCATCCGGATCAACCGCGGCGGCCAGACCACCATCATGGCGGTGCGTCCGTGAGCCGCCGCCTGCTGACCGCTCATCTGGCCGCCCTGCTGGGGCTGAGCACGGCGAGCCCGGTGTTCGCCGACGGCCCCGTGCCGGGCACCCACGTCTATCAGGCGCCGCGCCCCGTCTCCCGCGCCACCGCGCCCGCCTCGGCGAGCGGCCAGGTGGCGCGCGTCGTCCTGACCGCCGACCAGACCGCCGCCACCCTGGAACTGGCCAAGGGCAAGTCGGCGATCGTCGAGTTGCCGTCAGACGTCCGGGACCTCCTGGTGACCAGCCCGACCATCGCCGACGCCGTGCTGCGCGACCGCCGTCGCGTCTACATCGTGGGTCTGGCCGAGGGCGTCACCGACGCGGCCTTCTTCGACGAAGCCGGTCGCCGCATCCTGTCGCTGTCCATCAAGGTCTCCCAGCCGGTCGAGAACCTGACCGACACCCTGAACCGCGTCTTGCCGGACGCCCGGATCGAGGTGCGGCCGATCCGCGACAGCGTGGTCCTGAGCGGCGTGGTCCGCACGCCCGCCCAGTCCGACGCCGCCGCGCGCATCGCCGCCCAGTTCACCGGCTCGGCGGACAAGGTGCTGAACATGCTCAGCATCGCCGGCAAGGACCAGGTGATGCTGCAGGTTCGCATCGTCGAGGTGCAGCGCAATGTCATCAAGCAGCTGGGCGTCTCGACCGACAACCTGCTGAACGACGGCTTCAAGTCCTACAGCCTGGGGCGCGAGAACACCTTCGGCGTGAACGGCGCGCTGCTGGGCGGCGGCGGCGCCTGCTATGGCCGCGACAATCTCCGCAAGAGCGACTTCAGCAACAGCGCCAACGCCTCGAGCCAGACCTCGGTCAACGCCTCCACTGGCGACGCCGCGAACGGAACGACCAGCGCCGTGAGCAACGCGGTGAGCAGCGCCGCCTCCGCCGCCTGGTCGGCCACCACCGGCAACAGCCTGGGCGCGTGCCTGGCCGCCTTCGAGCGGGTCGGCCTGGTGAGGACGCTGGCCGAGCCCAACCTGACGGCGGTGTCCGGCGAGGCCGGCCAGTTCCTGGTCGGCGGCGAGTTCCCGGTGCCCACCGGCAGCGACAACACCGGCCGGATCGCCATCGAGTTCAAGCCCTACGGCGTGGGCCTTGGCTACACGCCCGTCGTGATGTCGGGCGGACGCATCTCGCTGAAGCTGTCGACCGAGGTGTCGGAGCTGTCCAGCCTGGGAGCCTTCACGCTCTCCACCGGCTCGGCCTCGCGCTCGCTGACGGTGCCGGGGCTGTCGGTCCGTCGCGCCGAGACGACGGTCGAGCTGCCGTCCGGCGGGTCGCTGATGATCGCCGGCCTGCTGCAGCAGACCAGCAAGCAGACGATCGACTCCCTGCCGGGCATGACCAACATGCCGATCCTGGGCTCGCTGTTTCGCTCGCGCGATTTCCTGAACGGCGAGACCGAGCTGGTCATCATCGTCACGCCCTACATCGTCGACCCGGCCAAGCCGCGCGACCTGCAGACGCCGGCCGACGGCTTGGCGATCGCCGGGGACATGAGCACGGTGCTGATGGGGCGGCTGAACCAGGTCGTAAAGGCGCCGCCGGGCGCCAACGCGGGGCGCGCGTACCAGGGCCCCGTGGGCTATGTGATCGAGTAGGGCGCCGCCATGACGCGTAACCTCCCCGCCAGGATCGCCGCCAGCCTCTGGCTCGCCGCCGCCGCCGCCTCCACGTCTCGAGCTCTTGCCCCTTCACCACTACCCTCCTCTAAATTCTCATGATGACTCCCACGATGTTGACTGTATTGCCTGCCCCACGATCTGTTGGATCCCCCACCCCGGCTGGAACCGCCTCCGCCGCCCCATGAACCCCCCAAGGACTGTAT
>CAKZJK010000429.1 GCA_936942565.1 uncultured Caulobacter sp.
GCATTCGCCGGGGAGGTCGGGCGAGAGGGACCGGGAAGCATCGAAACGAAGAAGGGGCGGCCCGCTGGACCGCCCCTCCGTCTTCTCCAGCTTGACCCTAGAAGGTCTTGCCCAGCTTGATCCCGATGGTGCGGGGTTGATTGGGGACGATGTAGTACTGCGTCCCGCAAACGCTCTCGGCGCATTCGGCGTAGCGGTTGAGGCTGGCGCGCTTGTCGAAGGCGTTCTTCAGATAGATCGAAAGCGACAAGCCGTCCTTGTCCATGCCCGTCGAGAAATCGGCGGTCGCGTAGCCCTTCTGCTTGCCGATGATCTCGCGCTCCGTCAGGCGCAGGTCGGTCCAGTTGCTGGTCTGGCCGACGAGCGAGCCCTGCACGAACGCGTCCCAGTCCTTCAGGCTGAAGACGTAGCGCGCGGTCAGGTTGGCCTTGTACTTCGGGGTCACCGGAAGGACCGTGCCGTCCGGCGCCTGCGGGGTCGCGCAGGTCGTGATCGGATTGCCGGCGCTGTCGGTGAAGCCGCAGTAGTTGGCGCTGAGCTTGGCGTCGGTATAGGCGCCCGAGGCGTTGATCGTCAGTCCCTGGACCGGGACCCAGGTGATGTCACTTTCCACGCCCTTGATGCGGGCCTGGTTGGCGTTCTTGATCTCGGTGAGGCCGTTGGCGCCCAGGATCGAGAACTGGAAGTTCTTCCAGTCCTCCATGAACACCGCGCCGTTCCAGCGGAAGCTGTTGTTGAACCAGGTGGTCTTCCAGCCGGCCTCGTAGTTCTTCAGATAGTCGGCCTGGTACGGTGGCAGGGTCGAGCGCCGGTTGATGCCGCCCGGGCGGAAGCCCTTCGAATAGGTGGCGTAGACCAGCTTGTCGCCGTCGAGCTTGTAGGTCAGCGTCACCTTGGGAACGTTGCCGCTTTCCTTGACGCTCTTGTCCAGGTTCGTACAGGGCGAGCCGGCGACGACGGCCGGCTTGAAGCACGCCCGCTCGCCGGTGGAGCCGTAGCCCGCGCCGTAGCCGTAGAAGCCCACCAGCGTGTTGTGCGCCTTGAAGAAGCGGATGCCGGCGGTCAGCATCAGGCTGTCGGTGATGTCGTACTCGGCCTGGCCGAACACGGCCTTGTCGCGATCGACGCGGTTCTGCTTGGTCAGCCAGATCGTGCCCGTATAGCCCGGCACCGACAGGTCGCTGCCCAGGCCGTCGATCCGGTAGTTCTGGAAGATGTTGTGCTTCTGCTTCTGGTAGAAGCCGCCCGCCACGATCCGCAGCTTCTTGTCCTGCGGCGAGGCGACGCGGATTTCGTGGCTTTCCTTGCGGTAGCGGTCCTTGCCCTGGATGTACTGCGAGGGATTGACCAGGTTGCCGGCGTTGTCGGTCCAATAGAAGCCGTAGCCGACCTGATCATAGAAGTACGAGTAGTCGGTGTAGTCGGAATTGGTGACGTCGTTGCGCTTCAGGTACGAGCCCGAATAGGTCACGTCCAGATTGGCGACCTGACCCTCGATGGTCATGGCCGCCTGGACCCACTTGTCCTTGCTGCTCTCGGGATAGAAATGCGTGACCTTCAGGTCGCCGACCTTGGGGTCGTAGGCGAACAGGCCGCCCACCTTCTGCACCTGGCCCATGACCTGGGGCGTGATCACCCAGTTGTCGTCCAGCTCGATGCGTAGCGCCGCGCGACCGCCCTGGGTGTAGACGCTGTTGTAGTTCTTCTCGACCCGGTTCCTGTTGTTGATGGTGACATCGTTGCTCGGATCGGCGTCGCCGCGGTCGTAGGTGCGCGTGCCGGCCACGTTGTCGATGTAGCCCGCGTCGCGCACGTCCCAGCCGACCAGGCGGACGGCGATCTTGTCCGACAGCGGGATGTTGACGAAGCCCTCCAGCGTGTGGCCCGTCCCGCCACCGTCCACCTTGTTGGCCTCGACGTCGACGCCGGCCTTGAAGCCGGTCGAGGTGGGCTTGTTGGTGATGATGCGGATCGTGCCGGCCTGCGAGCTGGCGCCGTACAGCGTGCCCTGCGGACCGGCCAGGGCCTCGACCCGGGCGATGTCATAGACGTGGACGTCCAGAGCGCCCTGGATCGTGGTGACCGGCTGTTCGTCCAGATAGACGCCGACGCTGGGCAGCGAGCCGGAGTGGTTGCCGTCGCCGCCGCTGGCCACGCCGCGCATGTACACCTGGCCAAAGCCCGGTCCGCTGGTGGTGAACGACACGCTGGGCAGGTATTTCACATAGTCGACAAAGGCGCCGACCTGCAGCTGCTCAAGCTTCTCGCCGCCCAGCGCCTGGATGCTGACCGGCACGTCCTGCAGGTTTTCCGAGCGTTTCTGGGCGGTGACCACCACCTGCTCGAGCGCGGTGTTCTGGTCCGCCTGGCTTTGAGCGTGCGCCAGCCCCGTCATCATGGTCGTGGCCAGCAAGGCCGCCGAATAGACGCCAACCTTTTTCGAACGAACCGTTCCGGACGACATAAGTCGCTCCCCCTGCCCCATCTGAGGGAACGATGTTCGACCCGCGCCGAAGAGTCCGGCAAGGTTCGAAATCGCGGTTCGGCGTCAATTCACGGGAGTGTTGCAGAAATGGCAAGAACCGCGACAGATGGTCAAATAACGGGCGCATCTGGATAGGCGTCGAGGACGGGTCCCAAAGCCTGCTTGAGCGGCGGGAGATGCGACTCGAATTTTTGCCAGTGCTCGACCGCGTCCTTGATCGGCCGCCGGACCTGCTCGGAACTGGCCGTCCGCACGGCCCGCTCGGTCTTGTGCGGCGTGAGGCAGGCGTCCTCGAACGGCAGGCCGCAATGATCCAGCAGCGCGCGGATTTCGCGCTCCGGATCCTCGATCATCGCCTCGTAGATCACCCGATGGACCCTGCCCGGCAGCACGGTGTCGAAATGGGCCATCAGCTCGACATAGTCGGCGTAGTAGCGGCCGATGTCGGTCAGGTCGTAGCTGAACGCCTGCCCCCGCGCGAAGTGCTGCTTGAACCCCGAGAAGCAGCAGCCCAGCGGATGGCGCCGCGCGTCGATGATCTTCGCGTTCGGCAGGATCAGATGGATGAAGCCCGCGTGCGCGAAGTTGTTGGGCATCTTGTCGATGAAGAACGGCTTGCGCCGGACGTGAATGATCCGCGCATTCGGCAGCGCGAGATGGATCAGCCCCGCAAACAGGAAGTTCGACGGCATCTTGTCGACGATGCGCTTTGTGTCCGCCGGGAGATCCGCGAACCGTTCGAGATAGGCGCGCGCCAGGACGGCGAAGTCCGCATTGGAGAGCTTGGCGAGCATCTCCGGAAAATCGCCGCGGGCGCGATCGGCGAAGAGCGCGGCGGCTGCGGCGAAGTAGTTGATCTCGCCGGCGCCATGCACGGCGGGATGGCTGGCCAGGATCTGCTCGATCAGAGTCGAACCGGCGCGTGGCAGGCCGACGATGAAGATCGGATCGGGAGCTTGCGAGCCCTGCCCCGCCCGGGCCGCCAGGAAGGCCGGCGTGAACACCGCCTTGGTCCGGGCGGTCTCGGCGGCGTTCTCCTCGGGATCGTAGTCCAACTGCTTCCGGCGGATCGCCGCGCCGGCGGCGTAGTGGGCGAACGAGTCGTCCCAGGCTTGCGCGTCCTCGCGCGCCTTGCCCAGGGCGTAGTGAAGGTGCAGGCGATCGTCGTCCGACAGGCCCGGCGCGTCGAGCGCGGCGGTCATGGCCGCGACGTCCTCGGCGGTGAACTTGACCGTCTTGAGGTTGGCCAGACTCCACCAGGCCTCGCCCAGGGTCGGGGCCTGCTCCAGCGCCTGGCGATAGGCGGCGATCGAGTCGGCCTGGCGGCCCACGGTCTTCAGCGCATGGCCATAGCTCATCCAGCCCTTCGGCTGGTTGGGATAGTCGGCCAGCATCCGCTCGCAGACGGCGATGGCCGCCTCGTATTCGCCCAGCCGCGCCAGGATCGCCGCGCGGAGATTGGCGTAGCCGGGATGGCGCGCGTCCTTGTCGGTCAGGCGCTGGATCTCGGCCAGGGCCTCGCGGTTCTTGTTCTGGCGATAGAGCATGGTCGCCAGATTGTGCCGGGCGGCCGCGAAGCTCGGGGCCAGCTCCAGGCAGCGGATCAAGAGACCCTCCGCGTCGGCGTAGCGGCCCAGGCGCGCGCCCGTCTCGGCCAGCATGCGGATGGCGGCGACGTCGGCGGGGTCGGCCTTCAGACGCTCGCGCAGCAGCCGCTCGGCCTCGCCCAGCCGGTCCTCGCCCAGCGCCGTGGCGGCCTCGATCAGCAGCGGATCGCGAGTCGAGGCCCGAAGTTGCCGCGCCAGGGCCCGCTCGGCCCCGGCCTCGTCGCCCAGCAGGGCCAGGCATTCGGAAAGGCCCCGCCAGGCTTCGGACAGACGCGGCTCCAGGGCGCTGGCGCGGTCGAAAGCCTGGGCGGCCTCGGCGGTGCGCCCGAGGCGCTCGAGGCACAGGCCAAGCTCCAGCTGGGCCAGCGGCAGGTTGGGCAGGCCCTTGGCCAGCGGCGCGATGGTCGCCAGCGCGGCCTCGGTCTCGCCCGACAGCCGCAGCGCCGTCGCCAGCAGTCGGGTGGTGTCGGCGTGACGCGGCACGACCTCCAGGATCGCCCGCGCCTGCTCGACGGCGAGGCGCGGATCGGTCTCCAGCAACCGCTCGGCGTTGGCGAACGCGTCGGCGAGACTGGCGGCGGGAGCGGTCGTGGTCGTCATCGGGCGAGGAGAGCGGGCGGAAGGCGGGGGTGTCAATGCATACGAACCTTCCTCCCCATTAGGGGGAGGTGGCGCGCCGCGAATACGCGGCGTGACGGAGG
>CAKZJK010000430.1 GCA_936942565.1 uncultured Caulobacter sp.
GTGGAGACGATGCCGTCATTGGCGCCGAGCACGGCCGCGCGCAGCCATCCGATCCGCGACACGGCGTGTCGTTCGACGTGCGCCTTCAAGCGAGCCATGGACGTTCCCTCCGGCCGGATCCGACCTCAAGGAGGGCCCGCGAGGCTCAGCCAGGTCAAGCCTCGCGGGCGCCTAAGGGCTTAGTGCGCGAGATCGAAGCGCTGGGGCGGAACGCCGAGCCAGGCGCAAACGTCGAGGATCACCTCGCGCTCCTGGGCCTCCAGGCCGCCGTCGGCGATGGAGACCGCCAGCGCCGCGGCGGCGACCTCAACGGCTTCGGCCCTGCCCTTCAGACGTCGGATCGTCATCTCCGCCTCGGCGCGCGCCTCGTCGGGACGGCTCTCGAAGCGGGCGTCCAGCGCTTCGAACGCCTCGAGCACGTCGTCCACGCCGAAGGGAATCAGTCCGGTCTGGCCGCGGATGCGCTCCAGCATCCGTCCGCGCTCTTCCGTCGACACCTCGCCATCGGCGTGGGCGATCATGGCGCAGGCCGCCACGACGGCGTCGAGCTGTTCCAGTTGACGGGGCGTCCAGACGTCGGTCGGCGCCAGCGCCTTGCGCGGGGCGTTGTTCATGGTCGTGTCCTCGTTTTCGTTATCGTTGACGGCCTTGGCCATGCGCTCAGGCCCAACGGGCCGTGGCGGCGTCCAGCTCGATTGTCCAAAGCCGTTCCTGAAGGCTCTGGCGCCGAAGGCTCCAGATCTGAATCTTGGCCTTGTCTGGCTCTGGCCGCGCGCCTTCCTCGCGCATGGCCATGGTCAGCCGCGCGATCTCGGCGCGAAGCTGCTGGGCGTTCATCAAGGGCATGCGTTGCTCTCCTCTGCTTGGGGGAGTGCGCCGACACCGGATCGATGGGGGCTCAGATGGAGGGGAAGCAGTCTCCAGGACCCGGCATCGAGCGCACTCGATGCGGTCCGACATCACGCCCGACGCCAAGGCGTCGAGACGTCAGAGGGGCCCGGCCCGCACCTATGAGTTTGGGAGAAACGCGACAGGACTCAAGAGGGGCGGCGAAAATTTTTCGCGTTTTCAGTCCGCGACCGGCGTCCACAGCACGTCCTCGATCCGCCGCGCGCCCGTCGCCAGCATGACGAGGCGGTCGAAGCCCAAGGCCGAGCCCGAGGCTTCCGGCATGTGCGCCATGGCGGCCAGGAAGTCTTCGTCGATCGGGTGGCGCTCGCCATAGACCCTGGCTTTCTCGTCCATCTCCAGGATGAAGCGACGCCGCTGCTCGACGGGGTCGGTCAGCTCCCCAAAGGCGTTGGCTAACTCCACGCCGCAAGCATAGAGCTCGAAGCGCTCGGCCACGCGCGGATCGGCGGCCTTCGGTCTGGCGAGCGCCGCCTCGGGGATCGGGTACTCGCAAAGGATCGTCGGTCGGCCCTCGCCTAGGCGAGGTTCGACCTTCTCGACGATAATCCGGCTGAAGATGTCGGCCCAGGTGTCGTCTTCCGCCACGCGGACGCCGGCTATGCGGGCCGAGGCCGCCAGGGCGCGGCGGTCGGTCTCGCCGTCCGTGGCGACGCTCGCCAACAGATCCACGCCCGCGTGCCGCTGGAAAGCCTCCGCCACCGATAGTCGCTCGGGCATGGCGAAGGGATCACACGCCATGCTCCGGAAATCGAACCGCTTTGTCCCGGCGGTTTCGGCCGCTAGCGCCAGCAAAGCCGCGCAGTCGTCCATCAGCGTCTCGTAGGACGCCTCGGCGCGGTACCACTCCAGCATCGTGAATTCCGGCAGATGCAGGTCGCCGCGCTCGCGGTCGCGGAACACCCGGGCGAATTCGAAGATGCGGCGCTCGCCGGCAGCAAGCAGCTTCTTGCAGGCGAATTCGGGAGAGGTTCTCAGATACCGTCGATGCCGGGTTCCATGCGCGTCAGTCAGCTCCGTCCCCGGCGCGTGCAGGTGGGTCTCGTTGCCCGGCGACACCTGCAGGATGCCGGTTTCGACCTCGGTGAAGCCCTGCTCCTCGAACCAGGCGCGCAAGGCGCGCGTAACGGCGGCCCGGGCGGCCAGGAACGGCCTGACATCGGCGTGCCGCTGCGGCGACCACCAGGGCGAGGACATCGGGTCAGGGGACATCAGGGCTTTGCCGGTTGGGGCCGCAAAAGACTGGCCAAAAGACTGGCAACGACGGACAAAATCAGTATGTTGCCGCCCGAAACCGCATTCCGCGTCGCGCGGCGCCCCGGCCCAGTCCGGCGCCCCCCTTTCAGTGTCAGGAAAACAGCTTTGAAAGTCATCGCCAGCTCTATTCGCAAGGGTAACGTCATTGAGCAAGATGGAAAGCTCTATGTCGTCGTGACCGCCGAGAACATCCATCCCGGCAAGGGCACGCCCGTCAGCCAGATCGAAATGCGCCGAATCAGC
>CAKZJK010000431.1 GCA_936942565.1 uncultured Caulobacter sp.
CGATCTCGTCGCGCAGCGAGGCCTCGTAGGCCTGCGGCGTCAGATTGTTCTGGGCCAAGAGGGCCGCGTAGAGCTTGGGATCGAACTTGCCGGTGATCGGGTCGAACGGACGCTGGCCCGGCGCGAGCTGGCTCATTTGCTCGTGGACGGTCTTGGCGATCAACTTGTCCGAGGGGACGACCCCCATCTTGGCGATGGCGGCGGCGATCGATTCCTGCAGCGCCAGCTCCTGGACGATCTGCTTGTCGACGCCGCGCTCGACGGCCTGGTCCGGCGTCAGCGCCTCACCGTTCCGACGCTCGATCTCCTTGCGGTAGTTGTCGAAGCGCAGCTTGAAATCCTGGGCGGACATCTCGCGCGAGCCGGCGTCGATCACGCCCGAGCCGCGCGGCCCCTTGAAGACGTCGCTGATGCCGAAGATGGCGAAGCTGACGATCAGCAGGCCAAACAGCAGCACCGCGAACGGCGATTTGGCGAAGGAGCGGAAACCGGCGAGCATGAGGGCAAGAACCTTCCAGTCGGACCGCCGAAGCAACGAGCAAGGCGGTCGAGAGCAGCGGGTATAGTAGAGCCGCGGGCGCGGGGGCAAGCGGCGCGGGCTTGACTTCCCAAGCGAGCGTGTCCCCAAGAAGGCGCTCATGACCCTTTCAAGCACGACGCCCCGGCCGTTGATCGCCGGAAACTGGAAAATGAACGGCCTGTCGGCCGCTCTCGATGAAGCGCGCGCCGTGGCCGCGGCTCTGGAGCAACGTCCAGCCGCCGCGCGCGTGGCGATCTTCCCTCCGGCCACCCTGCTGCATCGCTTGGCGGAAGCCGTGGAAGGCTCGACGGTCCTGGTCGGCGGTCAGGATTGCCATCCCAAGCCGAGCGGCGCCCACACCGGTGACGTCTCGGCCGAGATGATCGGCGACGCGGGCGGGACGATGGTCATCGTCGGCCACTCCGAGCGGAGGACCGACCACGGCGAGACCTGCCAGCAGGTCGCCGCCAAGGTCGAGGCGGCGTTGGCCGCGGATCTGGAGCCGATCGTCTGCGTCGGCGAGAGCCTAGAGCAACGCCAGGCGGGAGAAGCCGTGAGCTTCGTCATCGGCCAGCTTCACAATTCGCTGCCAGCCAGCCTGAAGGGCCAAGCCTTCAGCGTCGCTTACGAGCCGATCTGGGCGATCGGAACCGGCCACGTGGCCTCGGTCGATAACATCGTCGAGATGCACGCGGCCATCCGCGCCGAACTTGTCTCGTTGTTTGGAGATCAGGGCGCCGGCGTTCCGATCCTTTATGGCGGCTCGGTGAAGCCCGAAAACGCGGCCGAAATCCTGGCCGCGGCCGAGGTTGGCGGCGCTCTCGTTGGGGGCGCGTCGCTGAAGGCCAAGGATTTCCTGGCCATCGTCGAGGCCGCCTGAAGGCAAGAAGCGCTCTGGAACGGGCCGCGAGCGCGCTTGGTTCGTCCCAGAATCCTTGACAGAGCGGCGCCCACGTGCGCCTTACCGCGCCTTGCAAATCACCGCGTATTCAAGACTTTCATGACCTCGATGCACGCCTATCGCACCCATAACTGCGGCGCTCTGCGCGCTTCCGACACCGGCGTGGCCGTGCGTCTGTCGGGCTGGATTCACCGCAAGCGCGACCACGGCGGTCTGGTCTTCATCGACCTGCGCGACCACTACGGTCTGACCCAGCTGGTCCTGCACCCCGAAACGCCGGGCTTCTCGATCGTCGAGCGCCTGCGCGCCGAGAGCGTGATCCGCGTCGACGGCGAGGTCATCGCCCGCGACGCCAGCGTGGTGAACCCCAACCTCCCGACCGGCGAGATCGAGATCCGCGTCTCGGCCGTCGAGGTGCTGAGCGAAGCCGCCGAGCTGCCGCTGCCGGTCTTCGGCGAGCCGGACTATCCGGAAGAGATCCGCCTCAAGCACCGCTATCTCGACCTGCGTCGCGAGACGCTGCACAAGAACATCGTCCTGCGCTCGCGCGTGATCCAATCGATCCGCAACCACATGTTCGCGCAGGGCTTCAACGAGTTCCAGACGCCGATCCTGACCGCCAGCTCGCCGGAAGGCGCGCGCGACTTCCTGGTGCCGAGCCGCATTCATCCCGGCCAGTTCTTCGCGCTGCCGCAGGCGCCGCAGCAGTACAAGCAGCTGCTGATGATGTCGGGCTTCGACCGCTACTTCCAGATCGCGCCGTGCTTCCGCGACGAGGACCCGCGCGCCGACCGTCTGCCGGGCGAGTTCTACCAGCTCGACGTCGAGATGAGCTTCGTCACCCAGGAAGACGTCTTCGCGGCGATCGAGCCGGTGATGCACGGCGTTTTCGAGGAGTTCGGGCAGGGCCGCCGCGTCTCGCCGATCAGCGAGACCCACACCTTCACCAACGACTTCGGCGCGACGTTCGAGCACAAGGGCTTCGAGCGCCTGACCTACG
This sequence comes from uncultured Caulobacter sp., assembly GCA_936942565.1. Lineage (GTDB taxonomy): Bacteria > Pseudomonadota > Alphaproteobacteria > Caulobacterales > Caulobacteraceae > Caulobacter. The sequence continues at coordinate 2,422 of CAKZJK010000431.1, forward strand.
CCCAGTCGATGGCCTGGTACGGTAGCGACAAGCCTGACCTGCGCAACCCGATCAAGATGGCCAACGTCTCGGAGCACTTCCGCGACGGCGGCTTTGGCCTGTTCGCCAAGATCCTGGGCGCCGACGCCAAGAACCAGATCTGGGCGATCCCGGCCCCGACCGGCGGCTCGCGGGCTTTCTGCGACCGCATGAACAGCTGGGCCCAGGGCGAAGGCCAGCCGGGCCTGGGCTACGTCTTCTGGTCGGAAGACCAGGGCGGCTGGGGCGGCCCGATCGCCAAGAACCTGGGCGAGCCGACGCAGGCCCTCATGGAATCGCTGGGCCTCGGCGCCGGCGACGCCGCCTTCTTCGTGGCCGGCGACCCGGCCGTGTTCGCCAAGTTCGCGGGCCTGGCCCGCACGCGCGTCGGCACGGAGCTGAAGCTGGTCGACGAGAACCAGTTCAAGTTCTGCTGGATCGTCGACTTCCCGATGTTCGAGTGGAACGAAGACGAGAAGAAGGTCGACTTCTCTCACAATCCGTTCTCGATGCCGCAAGGCGGTTTGGAGGCCCTGGAGACCCAGGACCCGCTGACCATCCGCGCCTACCAGTACGACATCGTCTGCAACGGCTACGAGCTGTGCTCGGGCGCGATCCGGAACCACAAGCCCGAGATCATGCTGAAAGCCTTCGAGATCGCCGGCTATGGCCCGGAAGTGGTCGAGGAGCAGTTCGGCGGCATGCTGAACGCGTTCCGCTATGGCGCGCCGCCGCACGGCGGTCTGGCGCCCGGCATCGACCGCATCGTCATGCTGCTGGCCGACCAGGTCGCGATCCGCGAGGTCATCGCCTTCCCGCTGAACCAGCAGGGCCAGGACCTGCTGATGAACGCCCCGGCCAACGTGCTCGACAAGCAGCTGAAGGAGCTGCACATCCGCACCGCGCCGCCCATCAAGGTCTAGGCCATCGAGGTCTAAAACCTGGGGGTCAACGCAAAAGAAAAGCCCTCCGGTCTCGCGATCGGAGGGCTTTTTCTTGGCCGGTCGGCTTGGCGCTCGACCAGATCACCATTTGGGTGGTTTCGGCGGCTTCGGCGCGGCGGGTGGCGCCGGCGGGGCCGGCGGCGACTTGGGCATTTCCCGCCACAGCATGAACTGCTGCGAACCCCGGATGCCGTTGCAGGGCCGCACGGTCATGCCGGAGGGGAGGCGCGTACCGCCGTCGCCACAGGCCTCGTCCAGCTGGTCCTGGTCCAGGCCCCTGGCCGCGGACAGATCGGCGCCGCCGAGGTTCACCAGTGAAAGATCGGCGTTGCGGAAGTCCGCGCCGCTGAACACGCCGCCGCGCAGGTTCGAGCCAGTCATGTCGGCGTTGCGGAAACTGGCGCCCTCGAAGCGGCCGCCCTGGAAGTTGGCGTGGTTGATGTCGGCGTTCGAGAAGTCGGCGTCGCGGGCGTTGACGCCCGAAAGGTTGGCCGCGATCAGCTCGCCGTTGGAAAAGCGGGCCTTCTGCAGATTGGCGCCGATCATCTGGACGCCGTGCAGCTCGGCCGACGACAGATCCACTCGGACGAGGATAGCCTGCTGGAAATTGGCGCCGCTGCTTTCGACGCCGGACATACGGGCGTCGGTGAAGTTGGCGTTGTTGAAGTTGGCGCCGCGCATCTCGGCGCC